>CAZVXR010000331.1:0-14331 GCA_964630865.1 uncultured Pirellulales bacterium
CGCCGCAATGGCTGGCGTCCAGTTGCCAGATTATCTGGGGAAGATGACCGAAAATTCTGAGTCTGCAAAAACCGGCTCATCACCCGCAGCGCCGAGCAATATCTCCGTCCAACACAAAGGTAATGAGAAGAAATAACATAAGTTGCTGATGAAAGGGTCTCTTGTAGCGCCGATGAGAAACAACAACTTTCGAGTGAGTTTATTGCTTTATTATATCAGCGAAATAAAGACGACGATGGCGATGACTAAGCAATAGAAGCCGAAGACTTTCAGGTTGCGCTTGCGGGACATCTGAATCAGGATTTTCAGGGCTACAACGCCAACGAGGAATGAGGCGAGGATTCCGGCCAGAATCGGCATCAGCGGCAAGTCGCCATTGCGGATATAGTCGAACTCTTTTATTATCTCGAGTGCCGCACCGCCGAGAATGGCGGGGATTGAAATCAAAAAGCTAAACTCCACTGCCCAGCGGGGACGAATCCCAAGCAGCATAGCGGTGCTGATGGTTGCACCACTGCGGGATACGCTGGGCAAAATCGCTAACCCCTGTGAAAGCCCAATCAGCCCGGCAGCAGGAATACCGAATTTTTTCAGCCCGATATGTCCTTTGCGTTTGTCCGCCAGGTAAAGAAACCCTGCCGAAACCAACCACCAGATGCCTAACCCAAGCATACTACGGTTGGATTCAAGAAAATCCTTAAACACAACATAGAAAACCACCGTGGCCGCACTGGCCACAACGCCCAGGACTGCCAGACGAATAGCTGCTTTTTTTTGGTACAATTGAACAGGGTTAAGGCCTGATTTTAATGCTGTCAACAGCGAGACAGAGAACCGGACAATCGTTTTGCGGAATACAACAAATATCGACACTACCGTCCCCAGGTGAAGGCATAAATCCAGCAGCAGCATCGATGGTGTTTCAGCATCCAGTCCAGGCAGAAAATGCTGGAACAACACCAGATGCCCTTCCGAGGAAACTGGCAGAAATTCCGTCAAGCCCTGTATGGCACCCAATAAAACAGCAAAACCCATTGACAATCCGGCAATTTCGCCCTCGACCGGCGTGGTGTGTTCGCCAAGATAGCAGCCCAAAATCCAGACCCCCGCTGCCCACAATCCGGCGGCAAGGTCATCGGCTAAAATCCCAAAACCTGCGGGAAGCTTCTCTAACTGCTTGCAGGGAATAGGCTTAACTATATCAAAGAATCGAAACAAACCAAAGCATGCTGCTGCGGTGATGCAAAATTCAGCCGACGGGGCAAAAACCTGAGCCAGCAACAGAGTTAAAGCCTGACCGGCTACTTCGTCGCTGACGATCTGGCCGGGGTCTTTGGCTCCGATAAGTCCGATAATTTTTGGCGAAAATGCCACCGTTATGACACTGCCGGCGACAATAAGGACCGCCATCGAGACCGCCGCAGCATTTGCGTCCCATAATATTCCGGCTGCCATATACACCACCGCGGGAAACAGCGCCCCCCACGTTCCCGGCGCAATCGGCAAAAGCCCCAAACCAAACCAAGATGTCAAACATTTTTGCATAGTCTTATTTCGGACAAATGATAGTGAAATCCCCATGAAAAATGGGTTCGTTTTGATAAAACAGGTATGGAGGTATGCAGGAATACAGGTATACACGTTTTGGTGACCCTTGAAATTTGCTGAAAAATGGGGAATTGGGTTCGTTTTGTTTTTTTGTATTCTTGTATTCCTGTGTTCCTCCTTTGTGCGGGATTTCTCTCCCATACCTTTCCATATTATACACTGCGAACAAAAGCCGTACAATAAAAATTTGAAAAGTTTTCTGTATACCGCTAATAGTTGGTAGGCAATGATTGGCGGGTGCAAAAAAACCTGCTTGTCAGAGACAAGCAGGTTGCCCAGATTTTGTTACAAAATTGTCGTTATTTATGCGCGTTTGCTTAGGACGTCCTTTTCATATTTTTTGACTTCGCTGAGCCAATCCAGACCTGTCGGGGTGTTATTTTTGGCACAATAGTAATCCCAGATGGCGGTCCAGGGCAGGGTTTTGAGTTCTTCGAGCGTTGCCAGACGGGCTGTGTAGTCGGCGTGCTGTTCCAGTTTTCTGAGCGTATCGGTCGGTTCGAGCAAGGCGATCAGCAGGGCTTTGAGCATATTGCGCATTCCGATGATCCAGGCGGCGATGCGGTTGATGCTGGCGTCGAAGTAGTCCAGGCCGATGTGAATCTTGTCGAGGTTGCCGCTGCGGATGATTTCTTTGGCGATAGCCAATAGTTCCTCATCGAGGATGACGACGTGGTCGCTATCCCAGCGGACGGGGCGGCTGACATGGAGCAGCAGTCCGGGACAGAACATCAGCATTGACGCGATTTTTTCTGAAATCACTTCGGTGGGGTGAAAATGTCCTGCGTCGAGGCAGAGCAGTTTTTGCCGTGAAACGGCATATCCCATATAGAATTCGTGCGAGCCGATGGTGCAGCTTTCGGCGCCGATGCCGAAAAGTTTCGATTCGACTGCGTCGAGATGAAGTTTGGGATCGATTTTTTCGGAGAAGATTTTGTCTAAGGACTCGGCGAGTCTTTGCCGGGGGGCCAGGCGATCAATAGGGATGTCTTTGTAGCCGTCGGGAATCCAGACGTTGGTTACGGTTGTTGTGCCGAGCTGTTTGCCGATTTCGGCGCCAATTTTGCGGCAGGCGATGCCGTGTTCAATCCAGAAAGTGCGGATGCCTTTGTCGGGGTGGCTTAGGGTAAAGCCATCGGAGGCTTTTTCGTGGGAGAAATAGGATGGATTAAAATCCATTCCGTGCAGTCTGCCTTTGGCCCAGTCGATCCAGCTTTGGAAATATTTCGGCTCGATCCGGTTGCGATCTACGAATTTGCCGCCATGGTCGAGGTAGCAGGCGTGGAGATTGAGGCGGTGTTTGCCGGGAATCAGGCTTAGGGCCTTTTCGATGTCGCCGCGCAATTCGGCGAGGGAACGGGCTTTGCCGGGGTAGTTGCCGGTGGCCTGAATGCCGCCGCCGGACAATCCCGCGTTTGCTTTTTCGAAGCCGCCGACATCGTCGCCCTGCCAGCAGTGCATTGAGATGGGGATGCGTTCCAATGATGCCATTGCCTTGTCCACATCGATACCGAGTTCGGCATAGCGTTCTTTTGCCAACGCATACGTTTGTTCTATATTTTTTTTATTCACAATTTTGTCTCCTGCTTAGGGGGTAATTAAAAAACAGCGTGGGCAGAGCCCATCCTACGGTGTATCATGGTCATATCATGCTTTTTTTAGTTTTAGGAATCGGTCGAACTGGGCATCCCATTGTGCGGTGTTTTTGGGCGTATAGGTTGCAAGCTCAAAAGAATTTCGGATAATCTTTCGGGCTTCGGACAACGAGGCGACGTGTCCTAATCCAATGGCCTGGGTCATGATATTGCCGATGACGGTTGCTTCAAAGGGGCCGGCAATGACTGTGGCGCCGGTAGCGTCGGCGGTAAGCTGATTTAGAAACGTGTTCTGTGTTCCACCGCCGACGATGTGGACTTTGTCAAACGGGGTATTGTGGATTTCGTGAAGCTGCCGCAGCACAAGGCGGTACTCCATCGCAAGACTTTCCAGACAGCAGCGAATAAAGGCTCCCTTGCCGTTTGGGACAGGCTGTCCGGTCTTTTTGCAGAAATCGGCGATGGCATCGGTCATGGACGGCGGATTCATAAAGGCATCTCTGTTGGGGTCTATCAGGCTGACGAACGCCGGCGACCGGGAGGCCATTTGGGTCAGTGCGGCGTAGTCGGTTTCGTCGCCAAAGGCTGCCCTGCAGCGCTGTACAAGCCAGAGTCCCATGATATTTTTCAGGAAGCGAATGGTGTCAAAAACGCCGCCTTCGTTGGTGAAGTTATACTCGAAGGCTTTGCCGGTTGAAACCGGGGCATCGGCTTCGATTCCCATCAGCGACCATGTGCCAGAGCTGATGTAGGCCCAGTTTTTTCCTTCGGCAGGAACCGCGGCAACCGCCGAGGCAGTATCGTGCGTACCGGGTGCGACGATGGGGATGGGGCCTAAGCCGGTGATCGACTGTAAATGTTCATTGAGCGGGCCGATGACGGTGCCGGGCTTGATAAGGTTGTGCATGATGTCCGTGGACACGCCGATAGCCTTAAAAATATCCGCATCCCAGGTTTTTGTTTTCAGATTCACGCCTTGCGAGGTGGTCGCCTGGGTGTATTCGTTGGTGATTTTTCCGGTAAACAGATAATGGAAATAATCCGGAGTCATCAGGAAATGCCTGGCATTTTTGAGCGCGAGGCTTTTCTGTTCGGCCATCGCCAAAAGCTGATAGATGGAGTTGAACTTCATAAACGCAATGCCTGTTTTTTCGTAGATTGTTTCAGCAGGGATTCGTTTGGACAGCAATTCGATCATTCCATCGGTGCGCTGATCGCGGTAGGCGACAGGCAGTCCCATCAGCGACTGGTCTTCGGCCAGCAGGGCAAAATCAACCCCCCAGGAATCGACGCCAATACTTTCGATAGGGACATCTGACTTGCCGCAGATTTTGAAGGCTTCAATCATCGCTTCATAGAGTCGGATGAAGTTCCAATAAAAATGCCCGTGGATGGGAACCATTCCGTTTGGAAAGCGGTTGATTTCTTCCAGCCGCAATTTTCCATTGGCCAATATTCCCTTGATGACACGGCCGCTTTCAGCTCCCAAATCGATTGCCGCATAGGCATGTGTTGAGCTCATACGTAATTCCTGTAATCAGTTTTCCATTTGTTTTTTTCGGTACGATTCGACTTCCCAATTTTCGATAAATTCGCGTGCGCGGTCGGTCATATAGTCGATGCCGCCAAAGGCCTGAGCGAGTTTTTTGACCAGCGAACCATCCTGCGCCAGCTCAAGAGCGAGCATCGCCCCTTTTTTGTTTGCCGCAACTCCAAAAACTACGTTATTAAAAGCGATGATCTGCGGCAGGTATTTATGTCTGGTTTTAAATTCTGAGACAGAATCTATCGTCGGGGTTCCGATCAGCGGGAACGATTTGGAGTAGACGATATGGTCGGGTGAGATAGGTCCCGGTGCGACATCAAACGCTCCGGCGGCGGCAAGGGATAAACCGGAGTCTTGCATTGCGCGGCAAATCGTCTGTTTGTCAAATTCCAGGTTTTTTTCATCCGGCATGGGTCCTGCTTCAAGAGTCAGCGAGATGCCGGCTTTTTTGTACTGTGCTTTCAATTTTGACATCACCTCCGCATATAGGGCGCGGATTTCATCCTGGCTGTCAGCGGAAACGAAGACACCGTGATTTTTCAGGAAAATCAGACTGGGTTCTTTACCATTTTTATTTGTGTAGTTTTGAATTTCCTGCCGTACCTGCATACACAGAGTATAGCCGGGGTCGATATAGTCCAGCCACAGCGCAGCCGGAAACAGTTCTTTGCAGATTGCCGCCGCGTTTTTCGAGCAGGTCATTCCATTGACGATAAACGGATGGGTATGCACGACATAGCGAGCGGCGAGCGCATGGTGCAAAGGAGCTTCGACGGACGGACGTCCTGGGGTTTGCGGCAAGGTCGCATTTTTCATTTTTTCTTTAACGAGCCTTTCGCGAGCGGAAGAGTCTGCTGGCGTTTTGATGTGAAAAAGTTCGTCGAGTTTTTTTCTGTCGAGAGCGACAAAGGTCTGGGGGGTTAAGGTTGCCAGGGTTGTCCCAGAGGGTTTGACCCAGAGCGTTTGGTCGTTTTTGCAGGAGGTGTTGCCCCCGCCGCCACGAACATAATCTGCGGTTCCAAACTCATGCGACAAATTTGTAATTGTTTGAAGGATGTCCAAAAAAAAGTCCTTTCATAGAAATTCTCGATTTTCGTCGAGAAGAGTATAAGACAGTGAGGGTTAAACATCAACACATTATTGCGACATAAGCCCATATTATTGCGACATTTTTTATTTGCATAACTAAAGTCGATGGATATAATCCTGAATTATGAAAAGACAAGTCGATTACATCAATAATGGCGAAATAGGAGATAATTATTTCGCCTATTTGCCCATCAACCAAAATAATATTCGGTGGGATGTGTATCTAACTGGCGTCGGCATGGCGTCGATTCCGGCAGGCAGCGTTTATCCCCCAGAGGGGCATCCGGGTATCTATAATTTTAGCTGGGACATGGGGCGTATTCTTCCTGAGTATCAGATTCTCTTGATTGCGGAAGGGGAAGGTGTGTTTGAGTCAGGCAAGACCCAGGCGACCGCTGTACGTACAGGCGATGTCATTCTGCTGTTTCCGGGTCTCTGGCATCGGTACCGTCCGTCGAAAGACAGCGGATGGAGGGAATACTGGCTCAGTTGGAACGGAGAGCAGTTGTATCGTCTGCTCAAAAAAGGGGTGCTTAGTCCAAAGCGGGCAGTGCTTTCCATAAAAAGGAAAGAAGAAATGGTTACGGTTTTTGAAAAAATTTTGAGCTATGTAAAGGCACATCCTGCGGAAAACTCGAATCTTTTGAGCGCATACGCGATGGAAGCGTTGGCGCTGGCAATGGAGGCTGTCGCTCCGCAGCCTGTTCGGTGCGAACATGCAGTCCCTGCAGAGGACGTTCATTCGGTAGACGATCCTATTGTATTTAATGCTGTGCAGGCGATATGGAATCATAGTTATCGTGATTTTCGGGTTGATGATATTGTTCGGCAGATGCCGGTAACACGACGTACGCTGGAACGTAAATTTATGCAGGCGATGGGGCATTCCATTGGGACGGAAATTATGCGGTGTCGTGTAGAGCGTGCCAGGCATTTACTGGTGAGTACCTCTCTGCCGGTCAAACATATTGCCTTGGCGGTTGGATTTTCAAATACCGATTGGATGCGCAAGGTCTTTTTGCGGGAGTTGGGCGTTGCACCCAGTCAGTACCGGCGAGATTTTGAATAAAACCTCACGAGGGCGACCCTGGATCGCCGTGGTGTCTGACCTGGGAAACACACAAAAACCCGCCAAACTCAGTCTTTATTTGGCTATAAGTGGTTTTTTGCCTAACCTTAATTTTTCGATTGTCCTTTGTCGTGGCACGATTATAATGGCCAATTCCTAAATATGGTCAGAAAAGAGATTATTGCTTAATTTACTGCCACGCAACACAGAATGATTTAACAGGAGAGTACAATGATAAAAGCAAAATGGATATGGGCTCACACAAAAGATCACGTTTACAATGAAACGATCGTGGCTTGCAGGAGCTTTAAACTCGGAGAAATCAAAGGGGCGAAAATTAAAATAACCGCCGATAGTTTTTATCGTTTATTTATCAATGGCGAGTGGATTGCAGATGGTCCGTGTCGCAGTTGGCCTGAATATTTTCAATATGACCAGATTGCTGTCGATCCCTATCTTCAAAAGGGGACCAATGAAATTCGTGTGATCGCACGTCACTACGGCGTCGGCGATTTCCACGGGGTCTGCCAGCGGCCCGGTTTACTGCTGGAGTTGGAGGCGCGTCTAAAATCAGGTAAGACTCAATCTATTGTTACCGACAAAACCTGGGATGTTGCGATTGCCAGAAATTGGGTCTGTGAAACTCCCAAGACTGCCATTCAAATGGAACCGGCAGAAATGGTTGACGCTCGTCTGGAAGACAAACTGCAATTTCGTAAAGCCAGTGAGATTTGCGGCGCCCACGAGGGACCCTGGAAAAATCTGATGCCGCGGGATGTTGCATTGCTTGCCCGCCGACCTTTTTCGATGAAGCGGTTTATCGGGGCCAAAACGGTTCGAAGCGAGGGGCAGGTGTTTTGTGTTCCCGTCGCCAGATTGTGTCATCCGGGAATAGTACCTTCCAATGGGAATGTGGGCGGCGCTTGCGGTATGGCAACAGAGATAACCGTCAAACAGAAAACCACATTACAGATGAATGTTGCCCAGGCCGGCAGTTTCCGGTGGACTGTGAGTGTTGATGGTGCGGTCAACAAAAATAATCGATTTATTTTAAAGCCCGGCAGGCATTTTATTTTGGCTTTGGCGGATAAAATAGCGACAAAACATTTGCAGGATAAATGTTTGGGATTGGAGACAACCGGCGCCTATACGCTCTCTAATCCGCTGGATTGCAAATACGAAAATCCCTGGGCATGGATTTGTTTTAAGGACTATAACTTTAATAAAACCGATCTGTACTGGATGGAGGCTCTCGTACCCGACCCGGAAATCAAACAACTTGAGGATTGCTATGCTGAATACAAAAAGAGGCTGCTCAGAAAAGTAAAAGATCATAAGACGTTTTTTACAGAGTTAGGATCGATCTCCAGCCTGCTTGCTTCCAAGAAGATGTTTGTGGAAGATACGGTTTGGGCGTTTCAGCATCGTCAGGTTCAATCTGAACTGCCTGTGGTTGTTAAGGGCTTGGCGTGTATCAGTGATAATGCGGAGGTAACGACAGTTGAGCCTTCCAGGGATGGCGATGTTGAGCTTTGTTACGATTTGGGCGAGCAGAACCTGGGCAATTGGCATTTTGATTTGGAGGCGGATGAAGATGTCACGATAGACATGTTTGCGGTTGAGCATATCTTTGAAGAGGGTCGGCCTCAGCATACGCTGCTGAATCGTAATGGTTTTCGGTATATTACGAAAAAAGGCCGAAACCAGTTTACTTCTTTTCGGATGCGGTCGGGACGGTATTTGTTTATTACGTTACGCAACATGAAAAATCCGGTGTATCTCCGCCATGTCGGTATGATGGAAACAACTTATCCTGTTGGTTATAAAACGGCTTTTCAGTGCAGTGATCCGAATATGGAGCGTATTTGGGATATTTCCGAGCGAACCGTTAAGCTCTGCATGACGGATACCTATCTGGATTGTCCCTTGTACGAGCAGACATTGTGGGTTGGGGACGCTCGTAATGAATCGCTTTTTGGGTATCTGCTGTTCGGTGCCCAGGATATCGCGCTGCGCTGTATTCGTTTGGCAGGCGAATCGCTGAAACGGTACCCCATGGTCGGCTGCCAGGTTCCCAGCACCTGGGATTGCATGCTGTCGGCATGGAGTTTTTTATGGGGAATTTCGGTATGGGAGTATTACTGGCAGACCGGCGACAAGTCATTTCTTGCGAAATTCTGGCCTATGGTCACGAAGAATCTCGAAGGGGCTTTGAGTTTCATCAATACCGAAGGTTTGTTCTCGGCGCCTCACTGGAATATGTTCGACTGGTCTAATATCGATCAGAATCAGGAAACGGTTTTGCATAACAGCATGTTTTTTGTTGGAGCGATGGACGCCGCCGTCAAGTGCGCCGATGTCCTTGGAAAAAAGACGGAATCGCAACTATGGAGACAGCACTCTCGGAAATTAGCCAAAACGATTAATCGGTACTGGAATCCCGAAAAAAAATCGTATCCCGACAGCATTCACAATAATGGTCAAATCAGCCCATCCATTTGTCAGCATACCAGCTTTTTGTCGCTTTTGTATGACATTGCCGACAAGTCGTTTGCCGGCGATTGTTTGAAAAATACCATAAAACCGCAGAAGAAAATGATACGGGTTGGGTCTCCATTTGCGATTTTCTATCTGTATGAGTGCTGGGAAAAGCTGGGCTTGTATGGCGAAATTTTCAACTCGATTCGTGAAAATTATATTCCGATGCTTCATGCGGGGGCGACGACCGTGTGGGAGTGTTTCCCGAGCAACAGTCTGTCAGACGATACTACCGATGGCGGGCCGACACGCAGTCATTGCCATGCGTGGTCTTCGGCGCCGGTCTATTTCATTTCCCGGATTATTCTGGGAATCAAGCAGACCCAGCCTGGCGGAGTCGCATTTCAGATTAGTCCCTGGATCAACGATCTCCAATGGGCACAGGGAACGGTGATGTCCAACTTCGGCCCAATTCGGGTAAGCTGGAAACGCGACGGTAAAAAATTGCTTGTTGATTATCAGGGCCCCAAAGAGTCCAGCTTGAAGTTTGTTGTCAATGACAGCCATAAAGGTTTGACGTTGGTCGTAAATGGAAAATCAATTAAATCATCGAAATAAAGGGTAAGGTGACTGATGGAAACAAAAACGGTACCGTTTCGACATATCTTTGGATACGCCCTGGGGGATGGGGCGTTTTCGCTGACGATGAATACCATTTGGGGTTTTGCGATGTTTTTCTATACCCAGTCACTTGGTATTTCCAGTGAGCTGACGGGTTGGATTCTGGCTGTTCCGATGGTTTGGGATGCTGTGACGGATCCGGTGATGGGGTATATTTCGGACAATACACGGAGCCGTTTTGGGAGACGGCATCCGCATGTCCTGATCGGCGGCGCACTGATGGGGCTGTTCTATTTCTTTTTGTGGTATGTGCCGGACATGTTTCAATCCAGTCAGAGTATGATGGTTTTTTATCTGATTACCGTAGGCCTGATTTCGCGTACGTTAATGACGTGGTATTGTGTGCCGTATGTTGCTTTAGGATTTGAAATCTGCACAGATTATAACGAGCGCAATAAATTGCAGAGTGCTCGATTTATTACCAATATGGTTTTTAATCTGGTTTTCTGCGGCATTATTGTCTGGCGGGTATTTCTGGTCGACGCCGAAGGCAATAGAGACACTACGATTCAGGCGAATTATGCCCGTATGGGATTCTGGTTTGGCCTGTCGATTTTAGTGTTAGTTTTGATATGCGTATTTTCAACAAGAAAATATGCGACAGATACGCGTAGTGATTCCGCAAGGCTTGGGCACGGTCTCCAGGGATTCTATAAAGATATGGCGGATATTTTCAAGGACAAAAACTCAACTTTTGTTTTCCTGTTTTTTTGCGTAATTAACTGCAGTTTTGTTTTTGTCTCCTCCTTTCAAATGTATGTTTATGTATCCTTTGTAGACCTGTCGCCGTTTGAGGCGTCTGTCGTTCACAGCAGCGGCATGATTGCGTTTGCTTTAGGATCGCTGCTTTCCGTTGCTCTTGCAAATACGTTTGACAAAAAGCCGGCTATTTATATTGGGGCGGCCGTCAATATCGGAGCAAATGTTTGCCTTGGGTTGTTTTTCCTGACAGGGTTGCTGACGCCGCACATGATCCCGTTCTGGAAGACGTCGGTAGCCAGTGTTGTGTTCTGGATATTCCAGGCGTCTTATTGGCTTGGAAGTGGAATCATGGTTCCAATCGGTTATTCGATGGTGGCGGATGTTTCATCAATCAATCATCTCAAGACGGGGCAGATCAAAGATGGAAGCTATTCGGCGGTGTTAAGCTTTCTGACAAAAATAACCGGTTCGGTTGCATTGATTGCTGTGGGAAAAATTTTAACCTCTACGGGGTTTGTAGAAGGCAAGGATTTCCAGACTCCCGACGTGGCATTCAGGCTGACCCAAATGATGGTTTTTCTGGGTATTCTCTTTACCGTATTGTCGATTCTGTTTCTGTTTAAGTACCCAGTGAATCGTCAGTTTATGGAATCTATAAAAGCTCGGCTTGGAACAAAATCTGCGGACAAAGCAGTTGGTCAGTAGAGAATCGGAGTCCGATTCTGGAGTTGGCACTGTGTTATTCTGCCGGCCGCAATAGACAATTAATCTAAACGACCCTATGAACCCGACAACACAGCGACTAATTAAATTAGACAGAACCTATCTTTGGCATCCGTTTACGCAAATGGCCGACTGGTTGGTCGACGAGCCGATAGTCATTGACCGCGGCGAGGGATTTACACTGATCGATACCGAAGGCCGGCGTTATATCGACGGGGTCAGCTCCCTGTGGTGCAATGTTCACGGCCACCGCGTTTCCGCCATTGACGATGCGATTCGGTCGCAATTGGATAAGATCGCCCATAGTACCCTGTTGGGGCTGGGGCAGACCTGCGCCATCGAATTAGCTCAGCGCCTAATTCAAATTGCCCCATCCGGACTGGCCAAAGTATTCTATTCCGACAGCGGTGCGACGGCCGTGGAAATCGCTTTAAAAATTGCCTATCAATACTGGCATAACCTCGGCCAGAAAGAGCGACGTAAATTCATTTCCCTGCGCGAGGCTTATCACGGCGACACTGTCGGGGCCGTCAGTGTCGGCGGGATGGAGCTATTTCACGGCATCTATAAGCCGCTGTTGTTTGAAACGTTATTTGCCCCGTCGCCGCATCCCTATCGATTTGCTGGTTCCAGCGAGCAGTGCGCCCAGGCCAGCCTTGACGCGATGGAAGCCCTGCTCAAGCAGCATCACGGCCAAATCGCGGCCCTTATCATCGAGCCGCTGATGCAGGGGGCGGCAGGGATGGTGGTTCACCCCAAAGGCTTCTTAAAGAGTCTCGAGAGGCTGGCGCATCAGTACGAGGTACTGCTGATTGCCGATGAAGTTGCCACGGGTTTTGGCCGGACGGGCAAGATGTTCGCCTGTCAGCATGAGGATGTCCATCCGGATTTGATGTGCCTTGCCAAAGGCATCAGCGCAGGCTATCTGCCGCTGGCGGCGACGCTGGCGACCCAGACAATATTCGACGCCTTTTTGGGCAAGGTCGAGGACTGTAAGACTTTCTTTCACGGGCATACATATACGGGTAATGCGCTGGCGTGTGCGGCCGGGCTTGCCAGTCTGGATTTATTTGAGAAAAACGGTGTTTTAAAAAAAATGCCCGACAAAACCGACCTTATTTGCATTGCTTTGGAGGAAATCAGAACGCTTCCATTTGTCGGCGATGTCCGTCAATGCGGCATGATGGCAGGGATTGAATTAGTCAAAGACAAAACGACGAAAGAGCCGTTTGAATATAAAGATGCTATGGGGGCGAAAGTTTGCGCGGCGCTGCGGCCGAAGGGGCTGATGCTGCGTCCGCTGGGTAATGTTATTGTTCTGATGCCCGCTCCGGCCATGGATAAAATGACGCTGACGCAACTGCTGGCTCTGGTTTTTGACACAATTGAAAAAGAGTTGCCGGGAATTGTTAAAGCAAATTCATGATTAACCCTGAAAAAACCCGGGACAGTTATTGATTTTTAAATGTTAACCAACAAGAGCACCACGTTAATTTGAATATCAAAATGCAAAGAGCAAAATGACAGATAAAATATCAAAAAGAAGACTTGTTATGCACACAACCAAATTCGCATATCTTTTTTACTTTTGCTTTGTCATTTTGCTCTTTGCTTTTTGAATTTTGCTATAACCTGGGCTTTGTTTGTAATCAATAAATTGACAAGGAAACGTTTAAGTGAATCTAAGCGACTGCACCTTTCATAAAGCCAAAGGCTTATTTATCACCGGCACGGATACCGGTGTCGGCAAGACGCTGATTGCCGGCGGCATTGCCCGGCTGCTGACCGAGCAGGGGATGCGGGTTGGGGTCTTTAAACCGATTGCCACGGGCTGCCGAAACGAAATGGGAGAGTGGGTCAGTGACGATGCGGTGTTTCTGGCGATGTGTGCCGGGGTTAGTGAGCCGCTGACAGTTACGACGCCAGCCTGCTATGAAATACCGGCTGCACCGCTGGTTGCGGCACGGGCGGCAAAACGTCCGGTTGATTACGAACAGATCGCCGCGATGTATCATTATTTATGCAGGTCTTATGATGTGGTATTGGTCGAGGGGATTGGCGGGGTACTGACACCGCTGGATGAGGAGACGACGATTTTGGATATCGCGGCGGCAATGGGGCTGGCGACGGTGGTGGTTGCCCGGTCGCGGCTGGGGACGATTAACCATACGCTGCTGACTCTGCGGGCGGTGCGCGATGCGGGGCTGCCGCTGGCGGGGGTGGTCATCAATGGCTATAACGCCCCTACCGCCGACCTGGCGGAGGAAACGGCCGGGTCGGTTATCGCCGAACTGGGCAAAACCAAAGTCCTTGCGGTGGTCGGAAGCGATGAGGATTCCAGTGTCGAAAGCCTGCACTTGGGTAAAATGGTGCTTGCTGGCCTAAGCGGCTGCAACTGGAAATCCCTGATTGCCCCCAAATCGTCTTAAACTTTCTCTGTGAAATCGGGCAAATTTCAGAGGAATTGATGGGCTAAAGCCCATCCTACAAAATCTGCTGATTACAATGCTTCACGGTTAGACCTGCGCGCAAAAAAAGAGGCCCCTTTCCTCCTGCTCCACAAAAGTAAAAAGGCCTCTTCAATTTCTAAAATTGGAACATTATTTATTTGCGTTTCCGCAACAGAGCTAACCCGCCCAAGCCCAGAATCGCCATTGTCGCCGGTTCGGGAACCTGGATGACCAGATCCTGAATCGTATCATTCCTCAAGCCCTCTAATCCCAACGCCATTGGTCCGCTGCCTGTAAGGCTGTTGAGCATGGCTAACGCAACGGCATCTGCCTTTGCGCTCGCTCCCGATTCGAGCGGAACATTGGCAGAGCTGACTCGCATCAACCCGC
>CAZVXR010000332.1:0-3828 GCA_964630865.1 uncultured Pirellulales bacterium
GAGGAATTTTCTTAAGGTTATTGAGAAGGCCAGTTTTCTGCTGGGGCGGCAAATGCAGAAATTGGAACAGTTGTTTGCAAGCGATGGAGGATTTACGGAACGTCTTTATAAAGTGCGCACAGAGGCGAGAAAAAAATAAAAAAGCCCGAAACGTGATGTTCCGGGCTTTTAATGTTTTTATTTTTCGCCGAGTGTTTATTCTTCCGAGACCTGCTGGCGGTTTTTGGCGTATTGGTTTTGCGAAGAGGCGGGAAGTAATGATTGCAGCAATGTCGTAGAGGGACAGTTTTGAGTCAAACAATAAAGGGCTGTGAGTTTTGCTCACGGTCCTTTATATTTTTCAAGACCCCCAGCGTCTCCTGTACAACTACTTGCACATCAATAACTGCCTGTAGAATATGGGGTTATAAAAATGCTTGCATTTTAGGAAATAATTCCTAAAATGTAAAACATGATATCCAGATGCATTACAAACCTCATAGTCAAGCGGCTGGGTCGGTCTCCGGCGGCTACGATAATCGGGCCTCGTCAGTCCGGAAAAACCACCTTAGCCAAGACATTAAGCTCCTGCTATTTCGATTTGGAAAGCCCTGAGATTTGCGCCAGTCTCGATGCGCAATGGCCGGATTTAATCAAACAGGATCGGCTCATTATCCTCGACTAAGCCCAGAGCTACCCCGCTATTTTTCCGCGCCTGCGTTCGGCAATCGACCTGGACCGCCAACGCGCTGGGCGTTTTTTATTGCTGGGTTCAGTTTCCCCGGCATTGATGAAAAATGTATCGGAATCTCTGGCGGGGCGGCTGGCGCTGATTGAACTGGCGCCGCTTTTACTGGAAGAGGTGGGCGTTCAGAAATCAGATGAATTATGGCTCTATGGCGGCTATCCGGAAGGAGGCGTGCTAAATCATACTTTTTACCCTTCCTGGCAGAACGATTATATTGGAACACTGACACAGCGCGACTTGCCCAATTGGGGGTTGTCCGCAAAACCCGCGACAGCGATGCGATTGCTGCAAATGCTGAGCATTGTACATGGCCAAAGTTGGAATGCTTCTAAGATTGGGCAAAGTCTCGGAATTGATTATAAAACAGTCAACAGCTATATGGATTATCTGATCGGGTCATTTATCATCCGGCGACTGGAACCATACTTTGCCAACTTTAAAAAAAGGTTGATAAAATCGCCAAAGATGTATTTTCGCGATTCAGGGCTGCTGCATTCCTTGTTGAAGCTTCCGGATTTTAACGGGCTTTTGTCACATCCCTCTGCAGGAGCAAGCTGGGAAGGATTTGTTATCGAACAGATTTTAGGAAAATTATCTTATCTCGACCGGCAATTTAGCCCCTATTACCTGCGAACCAGCGATCAGAACGAAATCGATCTGGTTCTCGATTTTGGACTGAACAAGTGGGCGATTGAAATCAAACTGACCAGCAGTCCATCGCCCGCCGATATTGCTCATTTTAACAAAGTCGCCGATTTAATTGACGCCAATAAACGAATTCTTATTTGCCGTATTGAAAAACCAATAGAATCAGAAATGTGTTTGGTGTCTGATTTGTCCTACTTTCTGACTATTCTTGAACAGCAATGATAGGCGCATTTAATTTGCGCTCAGATAATTTATTGTCCGATGAAGTTGCTCCTCTGCAGCGAGCAAACAACAAAAAAGCCCGAAACGTGATGTTCCGGGCTTTTAATGTTTTTATTTTTCGCCGAGTGTTTATTCTTCCGAGACCTGCTGGCGGTTTTTGGCGTATTGTGCAATAACCTGCTGCTGGATATTGGGCGGGGTGGTTTCGTAGTGGCTTAGCTCCATCTCGTAGCTGCCCTGGCCGCCGGTAACGCTTTTTAGCTGGCTGTTGTACTGAGCCACTTCCGACAGCGGCACCTGGGCCTTAACCACGACCATATTGCCCGGCAACATATCCTGTCCGGTAACGCGGCCGCGGCGGGAGGCCATATCGCCAGTGATATCGCCCATATTGTCGGCCGGGATGGTAATTTCCAGATTGACAATCGGCTCCAGCAGCGACGGCTTGGATTTTTGCAGGGCGTCGATGAACGCGTTTTTGCCCGCAATGCGGAAAGCGACTTCTTTGGAATCGACGGGGTGATACTTGCCGTCATAGACCGAGACCTTGACATCCTGCATCGGGAAGCCTGCAACAACGCCGCATGCCATCACGTCGTTGATGCCTTTCAAAATCGCCGGTTCATATTGACCCGGAATTGAGCCGCCGAAAATATCCCAACCAAAGACCAGCGAAGGGTCTGAATCGCGCGGAGCCGGTTCGACGCGGAGATAAACTTCGCCAAATTGACCGGCACCGCCGGATTGCTTTTTGTGCCGATAGTGTCCATCGCCTTTGCCGGTGATGGTTTCGCGATAGGGGATTTTCGGCGGATGGGTAATGACGCTGACTTTATACCGGTGTTCCATCTTGGCCAGCATCACCCGCAGGTGCAGGTCGCCCAGACCGCTCATAACCATTTCCTTGGTTTGCGCATCGTGAGTAACCTTAAAGCATGGGTCCTCTTCGCCTAATTTTTCCAGCGCAGCTCCCAGTTTGCTTTCATCATTGCGGCTGGCTGGTTCCAGCGCCAGCGAATACATCGGTTTCGGAATCGAAGGCCTCTCGATTGCGCCTTCAAGTTTGCCGTCGTGAATAAAACAGCCGAGCTTCAGTTCATCGAGCTTGGCCAGCGTAACCAGTTCGCCGGGGCCGGCAGATTCGATTTCTTTGCCTTCATTGCCCTGCATTCTCAAGGGATGGCCAACGCGAATGGCTTTCTTGGCGTCATCGACCATCAGGTGTGTTGCGCTGTTTAGCGAGCCGCTATAGATACGAACAGCGGAATACCTCATGCTGGACCGCGGGTCGAAACCGACACGGATAACCATTCCAGCCAGCGGACCATTGGGGTCAGGCTTGATCGCAAGGGTCGTTCCGTCCGGTTTTTTGAGCTTAGCGGGCCGGGCATCAACCGGAGATGGGGCACACTTGGCGACTAAGCTGAGCAATTCGATAATGCCGATTTCTTTGTGGGCGTTGGTAAAAACGATAGGGACAATCGTACCGGCAACCAGCGCTTTGGTAAAGCATGCCGCAAGACTGTCGGCGGTAATCGTTTCGCCGCCAAGGTATTTTTCCATGAGTGCATCGTCGGCTTCCACGACACGTTCGAGCAATTCCATATTGGCCGAAGCGACGTCCATCACGGGGCTTTCGCCGACGTTATTGGCGAAACAGTCGATGACGCCGGATTTATCGGCCTTGGGCAGGTTGGCACAACGGCACTGGACTCCGAAGCATTCCTGAATTTGTCCGATCAACTCGGCTAATTCCGCGTTTTCCGCGTCGATTTTATTGATAACGATGATGCGGGCCAATCCGGCGGCAGTCGCTGCAGCAAACATTTTGCGAGTATTGATTTCGATGCCAGCCGAGGCGCTGATGACGATAACCGCAGTTTCGGCCGCGGGGATTGACTGCAGGGCTCCGCCGAGGAAATCCGGATAGCCGGGGGTATCTATAATATTGATAAGTTTGTCGGCGTGGTTTACATACATCAGTGCCGAGTGGATGGAGTTGCCGCGGGATTTTTCTTCATCGTCAAAATCGCTGACGGTGTTTTTGTCGATAACGCTGCCTAAGCGATTGATAGCACCACACTTATGAAGCATTGATTCGGCTAAGCTGGTTTTGCCTGCCCCGCCGTGACCCAAAAGTACGATATTGCGAAGATCCGTTACATTTGTCACTGCTCAAAACCTCCTAAAAAAGTATTTCGGTTGTCATACTCATTTTGGAAAACGCCGGA
>CAZVXR010000333.1:0-5932 GCA_964630865.1 uncultured Pirellulales bacterium
AAATAATGCGATTATCGATAGTAATTATTTTTACGGTGGTGGGACTGGCGGCGGCTGAAAATACGATGCGCCAGACGGCGCTGGAGTGGACGCAGAAAGCCGGGCTTGGCAACTGGCTCAATGTGCCGGTTAAGGTGGTGATGACGGAGTCGGGCGTTCTGGCGGCGACCGATGAGGGTGTTTATATTGTTCAGTACAATCTGGAAACGCCCCAGGTGGCGGCCGAGCCGAATGTGGTGATCGATGCGAGTGTGAAGATCCCCGCGACCGTCGATAAGGCGGTGATTGTGACGCATGGCTGGATTGATAAGGCACAGCGGGATTGGCCGCAGACGATGGCCGAGGCGATCCGGCAAAAGACCGACCCGAATGAATGGGTTTGCGGCTGCTTCGGCTGGTCGGGCGGGTCGGCGGTAATTACCTCCATCCACGCGGCACGCTATGCCCGCGATATCGCAGGCCCGCGACTGGCGGCGGCAATCTTGAAACTGCCGACCTCGATCCGGCATATCCATCTGATAGGCCACTCGGCGGGCAGTTGGACGATTGAATCAGCGGCCCGGCGTATCGCCAAAGACCGTCCCGGGACGAGCCTGCATCTGACATTTCTGGATGCGTATGTGCCGATGGATTGGGATCCTAATGAGCTTGGCAAGGCGACATCCGAAGACCCGAATCAGCCCGTAGACATCTGGGCGGAGCATTATTACACGCGGGATATCACGTATGTCGTGACGCAATTGGATTTAGCCGGGGCGCACAATGTCGATATTACGGCTATTGACCCGCTGATTGCCGAGCATGAGTTTCCGTACCGCTGGTATCTGGCGACTATCACCGGTAACTACCGCCGCTGGGATGAAAAGGGCAAGGCCGTGGTTAAAGCCAATGGCGAGTGCGAATACGGCTTTGCACGCAGTCTGGAAGCAGGGCTGAATAACTGGCAACAAAGCAAGACACTGCCCAAAGACAACCCGGCGGTGAAGATAGAACCGGGCAAGTGATCGTTTGAATTTACGGCAATATCTTGACAAGATAGTTATATCAAAAATCAAAATGCAAATATCAAAGATCAGTAGAATGTGTGGCACGGTCTGACAGAGTCAGGCCGTGGCGGCTTTAGCACTATGTGGAGCGGTATATTCTTTTTAATTTTTGATTTGTATTTTTGCTTTTTGATTTTTAATCTTTGATTTTACTTACGTTTCTTCCAGCAGTTTTTTGCTTCGCAGCAGGTGGTGGTAATGCTGGGCGAAGCGGTGGGCTTCATCCCGGATGTATTGCAGGAGTTTCAAGACCGGCGACGTTGCGGGCAGCTTCAGCGGCTTATCCCGCCCGGCAATAAAGACAATCTCTTCTTTCTTTGCCAGCGACAGCAGATTCGGCATCGGCACATTCATTTGTCCGAAGACTTCTCGCACAGCATTCAGTTGCCCCAACCCGCCGTCAATCAGCACCAAATCCGGCCAGAGTTCCTCGCCGGTGGCTGCACGTTTGTATCGCCTGCCGACAATTTCCTGCAGGGAGGCATAATCGTCCACGCCGGTAACGGTTTTGATCTTAAACCGCCGGTAGCCGTCTTTGAAAGGTTTGCCGTCGATAAATTGCACCATCGAGCCGACCATCTGTTCGCCCGATAGATGTGCGATGTCAAATCCTTCGATGATGCGTATCGGCTGTTGGCTTTGTAAAATCGCCTGAAGTTTTTCCAGAGCCTCCGTCGGGTCGGTGCGGAATGCCTCCGGCTGGACATTCGTCTGAACTGAGCCGCGCTTATCTAAGTTTTCAATCTGCCGTATCCGGTCGCGATATTTTGCGGCCGTTTCAAAATCCAGATTTGCCGCCGCCGCGGCCATCTGTTTTTTGAAGTCATTGAGCACCGACGACCGTTTAGACTGCATAAACTTCACCAGCTCGGCGATGCTCTTCTTATAGTCGGCTTTGCTGATTTTATCTCCGCATGGCGCGGTGCACTGCTTGATATTATATAGGATGCACGGGCGGAAAAATCGTCGTTTTTCGTCTTTGTCGTCAATGTCGAGTTTGCAGGTGCGGAAACGAAAGATTTTCTGCAGCACGATAAACACCGACCGCAGGTCGCCGACATTGGTGAAAGGACCGAACAGGCGGCTGCGCGCATCCTGCGGATTGCGGGTAATGTACACGCCGGGGAACTCCTGCCGAGTGGTGATTTCCAGATAGGGAAATGTCTTGGCATCCTTGAGGTCGGTATTATACGGAGGGTGAATATCCTTAATCAGCCGAGCCTCCTGCAGAATCGCATCCACCTCGCTGGCCGTTTCGATGTATTGGACCGTCGCCACTTTCTCGATGAGCCCGACAATCCACGGCCCGCGCGATTCGTGCAGATTCGCCGACGGCTGAAAATAGCTCCCCGCCCGGCTGCGCAGATTCTTCGCTTTGCCGATATACAGCGTCCGGTCGCCGGCATCTTTCATCAGGTACAGCCCCGATCCGGTCGGGAAAGCCCGAATCAATTCCCGAATCCGCTCGAGCCTGTCTTTGTCCGTTTCTGTCATAGCCGGTATTGTACCCGAAGTGGAGAGCAAAAAACAGCCCACATTTTTCATCTATGCGGGTCTTTCGGGGAGTTCATAGAACGTGTGATTAGGCGTAAAAAACACTCAGGCATTCTCGCCCGGCTTAGAGGTTTGGCGTCCCTTTCCCAATTGCTGCCAGGGCAATTGAGACATTTCCGAATGGTGCACTGACGGCAAAACCGCCTACGCAGTCGTTTACGCCGTCGATCATCTCTTGAGCGATTTCAATGCCGATTTTGATTCCGTCGCTTTTGGTCGAAGCCCGGCTCATACGTTCAAGAATAGCGATCGGGACCGTGATGCCAGGCACTTCGTTTGCCATAAACTCGGCATTTTTATAGCTGATAAACGGCCAGATTCCCGCGATGATGGGAATACCAAACACGTTCGCAGCATCACAAAATTTGCGCAGACAATAAATGTCAAAAACAGGCTGGGTCACGGCATATTCAGCGCCCGCCTGAACTTTGGCTTTAAATCGCTCCATTTCGCGCTGGATGTCTGTTGCCGCAGGATTTACTCCCACGCCAATCGTCATTTCCAGCGCAGGCGAGAACCGTTTTGCTCCCAAGTCCCGACCACAATTGAGATTTTTCAGGAGCTTGGTCATACCGATTGAATCAAGGTCGTACACCGCAGTTGCTTCCGGGTAATCGCCGAGTTTGGGCGGATCGCCGGTAATGGCAAGGATGTTTCGAAGCCCCATCAGGTGAGCCCCGAGAAAATCAGACTGCATTCCGAGGACATTGCGGTCGCGGCAGCAGACATGCAAAATGGTCTCGATTCCGGCTTCAGCCTGAATTTTTGCCGCGGTAATCATCGGCGAGATTCGTGAACTTGCCCGCGGACCGTCCGGGATATTGATCGCATCGATACCAGCCTGTGCGCAAAGCCGCGATTTCGAAAGCAAATCCGTCAAATCCGGCCCGCGAGGCGGAATAAGCTCAATCGTACAAATCTTTTGCCTGTCGGCAAGTTTGCGGCCCAGGGCAGATTTTTCACCGAGCGTTTTAGGGATCGCATCGGTTGGTTCGCTAATCTCGCTGACTTCAATCCTATGACGCGACACGGAGGAGGTGGCTTTATCCAGGGCACGAATGGCTTTGGCGATCTCCTTGATGTGAGCCGGAGTTGTTCCGCAGCAGCCGCCGAGTATCCGAACGCCTTTTTCAAAATACCGCTTGGCGTATTCGGCCATATATTCGGGCGTGCACATATACATGGTACGCCCGTCGATCATTCGCGGCATACCCGCATTGGGCTGGACCGAAATGGGTTTTTCGCTTACCGAACAGATCAGCTCCAGAGCAGAAAGCATTTCCGACGGACCTACCGAGCAATTCAGGCCCACCGCTGAGATGCTGGTATGATTCAGTTGTTTTATGATGGCGTCAATTTTGTGTCCCAATGCCGTCTCGTGGTGTTCATCGGCTGTGATTTGGGCTACAATAGCAATATCCGAAAGTTCTCTTGCCGTCTCAATGGCTATGTTGAGTTCATCGGGATTGCTGAAGGTCTCGAAGAGGAGAAAATCAATGCCTGCTTGTATTAAAGAGGATAGTTGTCGCCGAAATGCGGCTCTGGCCTGGCAGGGGGTTAAAATCCCATACGGTTCGATATGAACTCCCAGAGGACCTGCCGCTCCCGCGATCAGTACGCCCGTTCCGGCATCTTTGGCGATGCGGACGGCCTGTGCATTGATCGCCTCGACTTTATCGGCAAGCCCGAAGCGGCCGAGCTTAAACTCATTGGCGCCAAAGGTGTTGGTCTCGATGAAATCTGCGCCGGCTTGTATGTATGACAGATGAATATTTCTGACCATATCAGGGTGTGTCAGATTGATCTCATCGTAGCACGTACTGACAAAAACCCCTTGTGAATACAGCAGAGTCCCCATCGCGCCGTCGCCGATCAGCGTCTTTTGGGATAAGCGTTTTTCAAATTCACTGCAGGTTATCATTAAATTACCACACCGTTCTTTCGAAGTTCTTCGGTTTTGCGTTGTGAGCATTTTTCACAGCGAAATTTGGGTGGGGCGGCGGTTCGGTCGTAATTCTGGGTCTTTACCAGCCGGTAGCCGCGGGTAAGCTGGTCGCAGTCGCAGCAGAGAACATTGTCCTGTACTTCCCATTGGGCTTTCAGGATTTGGGATGTAAAAATGAACCGATCGACCCAAAAGAACAGCAAGCCCCCGATCAGATTGGCCACAATTGTCGAAATGAGGTTGTTCACAGAGGCCATCGCATACAAAACTACCCAAAGAATAGGGGTGCTCAACTGCCACCGAAAAAGGTAGAAACCGTACTGCTTAAAATTAACTTTCATCTAAAAAATCCTAAATATTGAACTATTTTGCTATAATTTTGCACAATACAGCTATTTTCTGCAAAAAACAAACAAAATTTCTAAAAATTTAGGGTATACTTACTCCGGCTGGCCGAGTTGCCGGCACTGCTATTTATGCTTATGGATATTGGACGTGCCCTTAAGCCCTGAAAGGGCGAAAGAAAATCGTCGTCGGTGAAAAACCGCGGGGCATCAGCTACAATTTCAATCTACTTTTGCCAGCAGGACAACATAATTTTTGCCGTAGTGTTTGGCGCACTTCGGGCAGGCGGTGTAGTAGGCGTATATCTTGCTTACCTGCTTGCCCGAGGATTTCACGAATTCGCGCATTTCTTTATACCACTTCGGCGCATCTTTATACGGTCCCTCGAACACTTTGCTGACGAACGTGCCGGAGATACGCGTCATCGCCGCATTGGGAATGTCTTTGGCCGTTTCGATATGCAGGACGGTCTTCCAGGCGGAAGTCTCATCGCACAAAAATAGCGGCGGCGTGGCAGTTGCGGCCCCAGCGGCCATAATCTTCTCAAAGCAGCGCATTACCACCTTGCCCATCATCAGCGGGATGTGAAAAATCGCCGGAATCTTGTCGGTGATAAAAGGCTTGTCTTTCCAGAGGTGCTCTTTCCCATCCCACCCAGCCGGATCAAACCGCACGCAACACCCCGTTTCCGCATTGTAAATATTCTCCATAACAATCTCCTTTCATTCGTAGGGGCGGGTTTCAAACTCGCCCAAGACATTACAAATATCTCATTCCATCGTAGGGGCAATCCCCCGTGGTTGCCCCTAAAGTAGCCGAAGCATCTTGCTTCGGATAATTTCTATGCCGCTTGCGGCATTCCTCTTTATGACCCATCAGGGTCAAATCCGAATAGCCGTAGGTGTCAAACTACGGTAAAGAGCCACCGAACCCCGCTTAACTCCGAACGGGGTTGAACCGCTGTTTCCCATGTCATTAGGTATTTGATTCTTGCATAATTTTATAATAATAAAGAGACCCCAATACCTCCGGCAACATAAAA
>CAZVXR010000334.1:0-6100 GCA_964630865.1 uncultured Pirellulales bacterium
TGTCGTCAGTATTAGTCCCAATCAGCGGATCACCCGGAGCGGGAAGCCCAACAAAATACGTCTGTCCTTTGGAGGATTTGACTACAGCTTCCGGCTGGCGGTAAGATGCGCTAACCAGCACATTCCGGGTCGTGGTACGGATAGTGACATTGTAGAGCCATGCCAGCTTGTCAAGTTTATCGGCGACTATTTTGGCGATGCCCTCTTTCAGTTCAAATTGTCCGCCGCCGGCGGCTGTGGCCAGCTTCTTTTTCATCGCCTCGCTATAGGCCCAATCCGGGGCATTGATAAACATCAGCGAACCTAATACCGGGTCGGCTGCCCGCTGGGCCTGAACGTACTTTTCCATATAGAAAAAACCGACGACCAGCCCGGCCGGCAGCAGCGGCAGAAAAATACTCAGAGCGGCGATTTTGGTACGCCGCCAAAGCTGCGCCCGACGCTCAGCCTGAGCGGTACGGCTTTGGCGACGCTTGCCCCAGGAAAACCACTCCCGCCAGCTTTTGCCGCTTGCCGATTTTTTGATTTTGAGTTTCTTTTTAGCCACTTTTTAATTCTTCGTTTTTTGCCGCGGGAGACAGAGACAAAAATTTTACCATGAAGAGCATGAAGAACAAGAAGAGATGCAGGTCTTCTTTTGTTTCATCGACTCTATAGTTAAAATCGTTCATCCGTCATAATATTCCACGGCCTAACTACGCCAGACCGTGCCACACGGTACTAACTTATAGCAATTTATTGATGGGCTAAAGCCCATCCTACGAGTTCAATTTTACTTTGTCGTTCCATGCCGCAGCAGCAATCCGACTGCACAATTCTTCGGCGGGGATGCCCGCTTTCTTTGCCGCCATCGGCAATAACGAATGGCTGGTAAATCCGGGCAGCGTATTCATCTCCAGCAGGTACGGCGTGCCATCGTCGGTGAGAATGAAATCCGCCCGCCCCAGATGTCTGCATCCTAACGCGGCGAATGCGGCTTCGCCCTCTTTTTGCAGCCGCTGGACGAGACCTGCATCCGAAAGGGTATCAAACAGATACTCGGTGGCGTCATCTTCGTATTTGGCCTGATAATCGTAGAATTTCGTTTTGGGACGAATCTCCAGCACAGGCAGCGCCTTGCCATCCAGCAAACCAACCGTCATTTCACGTCCGGCGATAAACTGCTCAATCATACAATCGCCATACGTCACGCGGCAACACATCGCAGCCTGTGCGGCCAGATGCAAATCGGAGTGAATCTCGACGCCCACGCTGCTGCCCTGACGGATGGGTTTAACGACTACTTTTTGCGCCATTGCCTTAAGCTGCGACGTGAGATTTTCAATGTTCTCGGCGCCATTTAAGATTATCTGCTTAGCCACGGTCAGCCCGGCCTTGCGGCAGACCTCTTTGGTCGCGACTTTATCGAACGACTGTCGGCTGGCTTTAGAGCCAGAACCGGTAAAGGCAAGCTGCTTTTGCTCAAGGATTGACTGCAATTGGCCATCTTCGCCAAACTGACCGTGGAGCGCCAGAAAAAAGACGCCGATGGTTTTATCATCCAGAATCGATAAATCATCGGGGCTAATATCATGCAGTATCGCATTGTGCCCGCCGCGTTTGAGCGCGTTATAGATATTGTCCCCGCTGAGCAGACTGACGGCTCGCTCGGAACCTACCCCGCCGCATAGGACGGCGATTTTAAAGTTGTTTATTTGTCTTGTCATTGCCAAACCGCGTGGGCATAGCCCACCCTACGTTATACATTCAAAAAGAGATTCCCGCCTGCGCGGGGATGACACTTGGGCGAACACACAGGTCCGCACCTACAGTACAAAACAACTTACCAGATTTCGATTTCCTGTTCCAGCTCGATGTCGAACTGGTCGCGGACGGTCTGGCGTATTTTTTCGATTAGGGCCATCACATCGGCACTTTTGCAGCCCTTGACAGTCGTGATGAAGTTAGCGTGTTTTTCGCTAATAACCGCCCCGCCGATTTTTGTGCCTTTCAGTCCCGCCCGGTCGATCATAGCGCCTGCGGACATGCCGCGCGGATTTTTGAAGATGCACCCGGCGTTACGGGTATCCAGCGGCTGGGTGTTTTTCTTGTAAATCCACACTTCTTTGACCGTCTTGAGCATTTCTTCGGCGTCGCCTTCGATCAGATGGAGCGTTGCACCAAGAATCACTTTGGCGGTGATATTGACCTGCCGATAATCAAAAACCAATTCGGGTTTGGCTTTCTCGAATATCGCACCCTGGGCATCCATCACCTGTACGGTCTGCACACACGTTCCAATGTCGCCAAAACGTCCGCCGGCGTTCATCTTGATTGCCCCGCCAATGGTGCCGGGAATACCGGCCAGCGATTCGAGTCCGCCGAGTCCTTTTTTGACCGACTCCTGAATCAGGCGCTGCAAGTCCGCTCCGGCGGCAACAGTGAGCATTGTACCCTCAAACGCAAATTGCCGGAATGCTTCGCCCTCGAGCTTAACGACCACTCCGCGAACGCCTTCGTCGCTAATCAGCAGGTTTGAGCCGTTGCCTAAAATCCGCACGCCGAGGTTATTGTCACTGCATCGGCGCAGCACATCCTGAAGCTGTTCGATGGTCGTCGGGCAGACCAGCCAGTCCGCTGGACCGCCGAGCCGATACCAGGAATAGTCCGCAAGGGGACAATTCTGTTTAACAATGCTTTCCAAGCCAGCAAAGATAGTCATCTGCAACCTTCCATATTGTACCGGCACCCATTGTAACGATCAGGTCGCCGGGTTGACCATTTTCTTTCAAATGCTCTAAAATACCGCCAAAATCGTTGATAAACAAGGCCTGACTGCCGCTTTGGACAATTCGCTGTGCCAGCGAGGCGGCGTTGACCTGGCTTTTGCTCTCGACGGTATCCCGAACGAAGTAAATCTCAGGGACAATTGTAATATCCGCCAGCTTAAAGCTTTCGGCGAAATCATCAAGTAAAAAACGTGTTCGGCTGTACTGATGCGGCTGAAAAATGCACCAGAGCCGCTTGGGCTGGTATCGCTGGCGAATGCCTGCCAGAGATGCCCGGATTTCCGTGGGGTGGTGGGCATAGTCGTCCATCACCGTAATGTCGCCAATTTTTCCCTTGAACATCAGGCGGCGGTCTGTGCCGGTAAAGCCCGGCAATAGCTCGCAAATTCGGGCTGGGGGCAATCCGGCTTCGGCCAAAACCGCCGTTACCGCCAGCGCATTTTCCACATTATGCAGTCCCGGCAGCGAAATTCTCGTTTTCCCGAACGGTTTACCATTGAATAAAATATCAAATTGATAAAGGCCGTCGATAAGTTCTGGATTGACCGCTGTGTATTGGCATGACAAATCAAGACCATAAGTAACCACTTTTGCTGTTAAGCCGGGACGTCTGAGGATCCGGAGGATGTTTTTGTCCCGTCCATTGGCCACCAATACGCCGCTGGGGCGGATATTTCGTGAAAAATCAGCGAATGCCTCAACGATTTCATCTTCATCGCGGTAATAATCCAGATGATCCGCCTCGATATTGAGCATCACCGCGATTTGCGGGTGGAGATTTAGGAAACTCCGGTCATATTCGCATGCTTCGGCAACGAACCAATTGCTTGAGCCAACTCCGCTGGAGCCGCCAAGTTGGGGGATGTCCGCTCCGATGATAAAACTGGGGTTAAGACCTGCCTGTTCCAGCACATAGGCTGTCCAGGCGCTGGTCGTGCTTTTGCCGTGGGTACCGCAGACGGCGATGCCTGCGAACTGGTCAAATACATTACCCAGCATCGCGGCGTATTTGTAGATTTTTTTGCCTTTTTCGCCGGCACGTGTTAGTTCCGGATTGGTTGCTGGAATCGCAGCACTGATAATCACCGCATCGGCATCATCCGGCATATTTTCAGCCCGGTGGCCGATAGCTATCGTCGCGCCGCGATTGGCAAGGTCTTGCAAGACAGGTCCGTCGCCCATATCCGAACCGCTGACGGTCGCCCCCTGCTTGATCAGCACTTTAGCCAGTCCACTGGTTCCGATGCCTCCAATCCCGACAAAATGATACTTTTTACCTGCTACAGATTCCATTTAGGCCTCAATAAACACAAAATGTCTCTTCCCGCTCGCACAGAAGAGTCTTTTACGTTGCGGAATAGAGACTTTTTTCTCGATTTCCAATACTAAAAATCGGCTATATGACGCCGAAAACTATAATTTTAGCCCTGGTGAATGTGAATAAATTATCGAATTGGCCAGAGGACAAAGATGATAACATCCCAAATGGCATGGCTGAGGATAACGGGCCAGAGATTTTTTCGCCAGGCGAAAATCAGTCCCCAGAACCCGCCGCATAAGGCCGCCGCAACAATCAGCATCAGATTCAGCGACGCACTATGCACCAGGGCATAAATTGCTGTCGCAAGGATAAAGCCCGCGGGGGCGCCGAGGCGGGTTGACAGGCGATTCTGGATGAATCCACGCCAAAATATCTCTTCGGCGGGACCGATCCATAACGCCAGCAGGAGGGTTATGGCTATCGGTGAGACGCCCGTTCGCATTTGATAGATATTTTCGACTTGTCCTGCGGCAAAGCCAAACCATCGTATGGCAATCTGATACGCAATCCAAAATCCGGCGTACAATATCAGCGGGCTAATGATTCCGAGGAGCAAGTCTATGCGGTGAAATGTGAATAATTTCACATTATCCCGCCTGCTTAGAATTATGCCGCTAACGGCCAGTAAGCCGGACGAAAGCGTCATCATCGGCCAGAATGGAAACAGGGCTTTCGTCGCGGGAGCAAACATCACCGTCCACAACCCAAATGCCACGGAACAAAGAATGATTACCGGATTTGTCGCCATATCGCTGCGCCGAATAATGATGCCGCCAACAAGACACCAAATGCCAGATGCAATTGAGCGGTCTGGACATCCAGCGTGGCGATTTCTTCGGGTTTTTGCGGGTCGCTGCGCAGCGCCTGCCGGAGGAGTTTGATTGCCAGCGGCAGTGTAAGTATCGTTACCAGCGACAGACCCGGCAACATTTTCAAAGCTATCAGGACGCCAACAGTAACAAATGCTGAGATATCCAGAATGCTATATTCAATCCTAGCGAAACGATGTCCGAGAACGCCGGCGGTGGTTCGGATGCCCGCCTGGCTGTCGTGGAGGATATCTCGAAGATTATTGCCGCTGAGAATCGCGGCGACCAGACAGCCAATCGGCAGGGAGACCAGTAAGACTGAATGATGGCATGTTCCGGTCAGGACAAAATAGGAGCCGATGACCATCAGCGGGCCCATCAGCAAAAAAACCATCGC
Organism: uncultured Pirellulales bacterium; assembly: GCA_964630865.1. Classification (GTDB taxonomy): domain Bacteria; phylum Planctomycetota; class Phycisphaerae; order Sedimentisphaerales; family Anaerohalosphaeraceae; genus Anaeroglomus. Next base: position 5,296 of record CAZVXR010000334.1, read on the forward strand.
GTCACCCAGTCCATAATACTTATAGCCTACCGGCGCTGCGGTATAAAAAAAACCGCCCAGCATCCCGACTGCTCCCAGCGCGAAAATCGGCCAGCCGCGGAGATAAATAAAAAACAGTCCGATGACAGCGGTGATGGCAAACAGTACGAATCCACCCATTAAGACCTGCTTTGCCGAAAGTTTGCCCTCGACAATCACCCGGCTGCCGCCAAAGGTATAGTCTTTATCTACGCCTTTGATATAGTCGAAATAATCGCTGACTAAGTTGGTGGCAGCGTGAATGGCAAGCGAAGCGATGAGAATCAAAGGCAGCAGCGACCAGTTTGCGGGCGTTTTTTGATAGACTGCCCAGGCAGCACCGAGAACAACCGGCACCATAGAGGCGGTAAATGAAAATGGACGGACAGCCTGGAGCCAGGACTTGAGAAATTTTCTATTTTTCATTTTCTATTTTCTATTGGAGAAAAGCACCCACAAGCCTTCGGCTTGAAGGTGCCACCCGAATGGGATTCATATCATTTTTTGCCACAGAGGGCACAGAGAAAAAAGTTCTTAGTTTTTAGTTCATAGTTCTTAGTTGCGGAATTTTTCGTATTTTATTTTTTAACCATGAAGGGCATGAAGAACAGGAAGAGATAAATTAGTTTTTAGTTTTGAGTCCTAAGTTTTGAATTATGAAATTTTTGTAACACTTTAGCCGTGTGTAAAATTTAGCATTATGTCGCCCTTTCAGGGCTTGATTTTGATTTGACGCCTACCCAGGGCGTTGCCCTGGGCTGATATATTATGCCCCTTTGGGGCGGTA
>CAZVXR010000335.1:0-6428 GCA_964630865.1 uncultured Pirellulales bacterium
GCCTGTTGTTATCCAGCGGCTTGAAAATCGCATTCAGATAGGCGATCTGCCGCTGAACGGGCCGGTTACGCTTCGCCCGAATCCGCCGTATATTTTTTTCATTAACGGCCAGGGTTATCGCGGCAATCTGATTTTGTCCTCGAGCGATGATCCGAACGGTCTGTCGGCGGTCAATCATGTGCCGATTGAGGCGTATCTGCTTGGTGTTGTCGGGGCGGAAATGTACAGCTACTGGGAGCCGCAGGCTTTGCGGGCTCAGGCTGTCGCGGCACGAACTTACGCCTTATACGTCAAAAACCGCTTTGGAGTCCATCGAAGCTGGGACGTAACGACCACCCAGGCCAATCAGGTCTATCGCGGTCTGGCGGCGGAGTCGGCGCCCGTACGCGACGCAGTAGAACAGACACGGGGACAAGTTCTGATTTGCCCGGATGAAACGGGACAATTGGCAATCTTTCCGGCTTATTACAGCTCTATATGCGGGGGTTTTACCGAAGATAGCGTCGGGGTTTTTGGCGAACGATTTGCGGCATTAAGCTCCATGCCTTGCCCGTTTTGCAAGTCTATCGCAAAAGATCGCTTCTGGAACTGGGTACCGGTAGAGTACTCGATTGAGCAGGTTCAGCAGAAACTGTTTGCACGGTATCCGTCGCTGGCTGAGAAATTAGACAAGATCGCATCCGTCGAGTGTGTCCGACTTGGCCACATCGGACGCGTCATTGGCGTGTCTGTTTTGGGCAGCAATGGAAAAAAGGACTTTCTTCGCGGCGAGGATTTTCGGCTGGCACTGGACCCGAGTGGGATGAAACTAAAAAGCGCTATTTTTTCGCTGAAATGCGAAGGATTTGTTTATACGTTTTTTGACGGCCGCGGATTTGGACACGGCGTAGGATTATGCCAGACAGGGGCCGAAAATATGGCTCGACAGGAAAAAAACTATCGCGACATTTTACGCTGGTATTATCCCGGCTCCAAAATTAAACCGGACTAATTTTTATGGGATGCTTTAATATATTAAAGACAGACAGCCGAAGCGGCGCCCGCCTTGGATTGCTGACGACCGGACACGGCGCGGTTTGCACGCCGGTTTTTATGCCGGTTGGGACACGTGGGGCAGTGAAAGGCATTACGCCATCCCATCTGGCCGAAACGGGGTCGTCGATAATTTTGGCCAATACCTATCACATGCTGATTCGTCCGGGGATTGAAGTTGTTGAAGCCTTGGGCGGTCTGCATACGCTGATGAATTGGCAGGGTCCGATATTAACTGATAGCGGCGGCTTTCAGGTATTTTCGCTCAGTACGCTCAACCGCATCGGCGATGATGGAGTGGAGTTTGCCAGTCATATTGATGGAGCAAGGCTGTATCTTGACGCAAAAGTCGCGACCCTTGCCCAGAATCGTCTTGGCGCGGACATTATCATGTGTTTTGACGAATGTACGCCAAACCCCTGTCCGCCGGAGAGGCTGACTAAGGCCGTCGAACGTACGATTCGCTGGGCCGGACAATGCAAAGAAGTCCACCAAAACCCAAAACAATTGCTTTTTGGGATTGTTCAGGGCGGGTTGGATATGAAGCTAAGGCGATTTTGTGCCGATAATTTAATTTCGATGGACTTTGACGGGTATGCCCTCGGCGGTTTGAGTGTCGGCGAAAGCCACGAACAGATGGTTGAAACCGTCGATCTTATCGCCCCGCTGCTGCCGCAGAATAAACCGCGGTATCTGATGGGCGTCGGGATGCCAATTGATTTGGTCGCGGCGGTACGGTCGGGTGTGGACATGTTTGACTGTGTATTGCCGACGCGAAATGGCAGAAACGCCTTTGCCTTTACCGACACTGGACCGATTCGGCTGCGAAACAGTATTTATTTGCGGGATACCTCGCCGGTTGACTCAGGATGCCCGTGTTACTGCTGCCGAAATTTCAGCAAAGGCACACTCCGGCATTTTTTTAACGTCGGTGAGATGCTTGGACCGATTTTATTGTCGCTGCATAATATCGCATATTATCAGCGGCTGATGAACCAGATGCGACGACGGATCGAGGACGGCACGTTTGCCGACTGGTCGGCCGAGTTTATAAACAGTAATCAGGAACAATTGAACTTAAAAGATAAGGAATGAAACAATGAGTATGACCTGGATGATTGCCGAAGCTGATGCGCCGGCTGCAACTGAACAAACCGTAGTGACGATGGAACCGACAACGCCTGTAGGAGAAACCACCACCTCTACACAGCAAAATGGCGCCCCGGCTGTCGAGGGTGAAGCGACAAAGCCCGCCCCAAACAATCCGATGATGAGCTACATTCTGATGGGGCTGATTTTTGTGATGATGTATTTTATGTTGTTCCGCGCCCCCAAAAAGCGTCAGCAGGAACACAAAAAGATGGTCGAAACATTAAAAAAGAATGACCGCGTTCGGACCATTGGCGGTATCCTCGGCGTTGTTTTGGACGTGCGGGACGATGAAATCATTCTGAAGATCGATGAGGCCAACAATACCAAAATTCGTGTTATTCCTTCGGCGATCGCAACGGTCATCAGCGACGATAAAAAGAACCAGTAAACCAATCCGGCATTCACCGTTTTTTCAGGAAACCGACTATGTATAAAGATTTGCTCTGGAAAGCAGCGTTAGTAGCGTTTTTAATTGCGGTATCGTGTTTTTATATCTATCCGCCCTCGGAGAAACTCAAACAGGGTATCGATCTGGCGGGCGGCACCAGCTTGATTTATGAAATCGACGCCAGCGACCTATCCCCTGCCGACCGCAAAGGGCTGGCGGAAAAGATGATTCCGATTTTGCTTAAACGCATCGACCCGACGCATGTGGCCAATATTGTCATGCGCCCCCAAGGGGATACGCGAATCGAAATTCAGCTTCCGGTGGCCAGCCTGGATACCATTAACAAGCGTAAGGCTTTTGAAGACGCTCTGTTGAAACTCGAAAACGACAACATCAACCTGCTGCAAATCAAACGTGCGTTAAGCCTGCCGGCCGAACAGCGGACGATGGAGTTAGCCAAATTCACCGCCACGTCGCCAGACCGCAAGGAAAAGATTGACACTCTGGTAGCGATCTATGACAAACGCAACAAAAAACAGGCCGAACGGGATGAATTGTCGGTGAAAACGGACGGCCTGAAAAAGCAGCTGTCCGACATGGGACTTAAAATCGATTACTTTGATGCTCAAGTCGCCGCCTGGATAAAAGCCACGCCCGACAAGCAAGCTGCCGAAATTGCCGATTTCCTGAAAAACAATCTTCCCGCCGACGCCAAGAGCAAACCGGATGAGGTTAAATCCATCATTGCCCAGTATCTGGCAATCTTTCAGGAGTGGTCTGGCGTAATGGGCGAACTAACCGACCCTGACAAGGGTCTTAATGTCGAGTGGAATAAAGCTGTCGCGGAATTGGGCGGGATCAATCTGAATATCGATACGCTGCGGCAGGTGCTGGAAATGGCGCCGAAATCAGCCAATCGCGCTGAGATGCTCAAGTCATTGACGGAAAAATACACCTCTCGCGCCGAGACTATCAAAACCGTGGTTTCAACCTACGACACCTACGCCAAGGTCGGCGGACGTTTAGACAACCCGGAAGACCTCAAGCGTATGCTTAAAGGTTCCGGCGTATTGGAATTTAGAATTCTGCCCGCGGCGAACGAAGTCGACGCCGCCGCCCAGCAGGAGGCGCTGGCAACCAAAGGCCCCAAAGGCGCCTCAACCGCCCAATATGTCTGGTGCGAGGTGGAAGACCCGGCGGTATGGCATACTGGAATTTATGGCCGCTTCGGTGACAAAGTCTATGTGCTGGCCAGCAACTTAGACAGTGAAAAAATGACCCGTTCAGCAAAAGCCTGGAAATTGACGCGGGCCTACCCGACAAATGACCAGGAAGGCCGCAGAGCGATTGGGTTTAATTTTGACGATGTCGCGGCCAACTTGTTTTTCAAATTAACCAGTTCCAATCTGCAAAAACCGCTGTGTATTTTGCTGGATGACATTGCCATTTCAGCGCCGAATATCAATAGCGCCATCAGCTCTTCCGGCATCATCACTGGCAAATACAGCCAGACCGAGATTGACGATATGGTCAATAAGCTCAACGCCGGTTCTTTCCCGGCACGTCTGTCCGAGCTGCCGATTTCAGAAAAGACCATCGGCCCGGCCATTGGAGCCGACAATAAAGACCGCGGTATTCTGTCCGGCCAAGCGGCACTGATTGCTGTGGCGGGCTTTATGATCCTGTACTATCTCTTTGGCGGGGCTATCGCGGATATCGCACTGATTCTCAACGTCTTGTTCCTGCTGGCAACGATGTCTGTCCTGCGGGGAACCTTTACGATGGGTGGTATTGCCGGTATGGTACTAACCATTGGTATGAGCGTCGATGCCAACGTGCTGATTTTTGAACGTATTCGAGAAGAACAGCGACGAGGTTCATCGCTGCGAGCGGCAATTACCAACGGTTACGCACGGGCGTTTCGCACCATCTTTGACTCCAACCTGACAACCTTCTTAACGGCGGCGATTCTTTATCTCGTCGCGTCGGAAGAAATCAAAGGCTTCGCTCTGGTGCTGATGATTGGTATCGCATGGAGTATGTTCACCGCCCTGTTTGTTACACGGCTGATTTTTGACTTCCTGACCCGCAAGGGCCTAATTTCCGGCCAGTTGAAAATGATGGGACTTTTCCAGAATATCAACATCAACTGGATGAAACTAAGGCCGGTATTTCTGACCTTTTCAGGATCGCTGATTGTCCTGGGCATGGTAATATTCTTTACGCGAAATGATGCGGTAAACAGCAAATACGACATCGAATTTACCGGCGGCACCAGCATACAAATTGACCTGAAACAGGGTACCGGCTTTGATATCACCAAAGTACGGGAACTTTTCAGAGAGGCTGCCAAAGGCAATAAGAGCCTTGAAGCCGCCCGTATTCTTGAAATCGGCACATCCGGTCTTCAGTATGAAATCACCACGACGGAAACCAATCGCACAACGATTGATGTTACGCTAAATCAGGCTGGACAGACCATTGAAGGCTTGACGCAAAAAATCAATCAGGCAGAACAAGACAATAGTTTTGTACTGTCCAAGCTGAATATCGTTTCCAAAGACCCCATGACGTTTATCATTACCACCTCACGCGTCAATGGAGCAATGGTTAAACAGGTTGTCGCCGCCGCGATCGGGCAGGATGGAACCCTCAGCAGCCCTGTCATCGACGAGGTCGTTACTGATGCAGTTCGTAAGGCCTTCGGCGATTACCTGGTCGTCCAGGAAAATCTCCATCCTGAAATCGTCTCTGTGGAAAAAATCAACGATACTGCCGGCGAATTGGCTGACTATATCGGCGGCGTCAAGCTCGTCTGTAAGCTGGCCAAAGAGACGACGGCTGCGGATATCGAATCGCGCATTCGCGAAATTCGTTTCAAACCCGACATGCAGAACATCAAGTGGTATCGCTATGAACTGCTCAGCAAGAATCTGGCAGTGATGGCTCCCGCCGACAAAATCAGCGAGTTTGTGTTCGTCAGTTTGCATCCCGAGGCCGGATACCGGGAACTGAGCGACAGTGAATGGAATGGTTATGTGGACAATGAAAAAGCCAAACTGATCAGCGGCGGTTCTCTGGAAAGCGCAATGTCTCGTATTACACAAATTGACGCCTCGGTCGGCGCCGAAGCCAAGACCCGCGCTTTAATTGCGATGCTTCTGTCGTTTGTCGCCATCATCGGCTACCTGTGGGTTCGGTTCGGTACCGCTCGTTACGGCATTGGTGCGGTCATTGCTCTGGTTCACGATGTTTTGATTACCTTAGGCGTCGTCTGTGCCTGTACTTATATCGCCGACACCGCTTTCGGCAGAGCGCTGCTGATTGAAGATTTCAAAATCAATCTCGAACTGATCGCCGCATTCCTGACACTGGTCGGCTACTCGGTCAATGACACCATCGTCGTCTTTGACCGCATCCGTGAAAACCGAGGCAAAGATATGCTGCCGACGCCGCAGATCATCAACGACAGTATCAACCAGACGCTGTCGCGAACTATCCTGACCTCGTTTGTAACATGGCTTGCCGTGTTCGTAATGTACGTCTGGGGCGGCTCCGGCTTCCGCGGGTTTAACTTCGTAATGCTGTTCGGCATTCTCATCGGAACGTATTCGTCTATTGCCATCGCGGCTCCGATTCTGATTTTCGGCAGCTCGAAGAAATCCGAAGCTTCCAAGTAAATTAAACGATAACAACTCAGGCCGGAACGCCCCTAAGGCGTCCCGGCCTTTTTTATGTGGATTTCCGGCATAAACACCCTATACTGTACGGGTATTTATACGGATATTGGGGATCGCTAATACAGCTATGCGTAAGGACTTGAAAATAGGGTTGGTCGTCGGATCGGTAATAGTAT
>CAZVXR010000336.1:0-6697 GCA_964630865.1 uncultured Pirellulales bacterium
CCATCCGAGTTTGCGAGCGGTACCACAGCAGCCCGCCCCAAACAACTAAAAATACCACGGGAGCAACAAATGAACGTATTTTCTGATGCTTATCCATCTTATTGTCATCCTGTACAAAAAGAACTTTTTGTGTATAATACCGCGATGAATATGAAAAATCCAGAAATACTGACGCGGCGGGTCGAAAACGAATTTCTGCCGTTTGTCCGCAAACCCGGCCGGTACATCGGCGGCGAGGTCAATCAGATCGTTAAAGACCTGAACGGCTGCGATGTGCGGGTTGCGCTGTGTTTTCCTGATATTTACGAAATCGGGATGAGCCATACGGGATTGGCGATTGTCTATGACCTGCTTAATCAGATGTCGGGGGTGGCGGCCGAGCGGGCGTTTGCCCCGTGGGTGGAGGCCGAAGACCTGATGCGGCGGGATGGGCTGCCGCTGTTTACGCTGGAATCGAAAGCCGCCGTGCGGGATTTTGACATTATCGGATTTAGCCTGACCAACGAGCTTTGCTATACCTCGTTTCTCAATATGATTGATTTGGCGGGGTTGCCCGTCCGGACCGAACATCGCACTGAAGAACAGCCGCTCATTGTTGTCGGCGGCCAGATTGCCAACTGTGCCGAGCCGCTGGCGGATTTTGCGGATATGTTTTTCCTCGGCCAGGCCGAAGATGTTTTGCCGAAAATTATCGATCTTTATCGGGAACATAAGCAGGCAGGGCGTACCAAAAAAGACTTTCTATACGCCGCCGCAACACAATTCGATTGCATCTATGTTCCATCCCTGTACGTCGTCGAGTATGCTGGCGATAACCTTAAAAGCATTACCCCTGCACATTCGTCGATCCCCGCGCGTCTGGAAAATGCTATCGTCGACGATTTTGAAAACGCCCCCGTCCCGTCCAAGCCGATTATCCCGTTTGTCGAGGCGGTTCATGACCGTATCAGCATCGAGATTATGCGGGGCTGTCCGGGACGGTGCCGGTTTTGTCAGGCGTCGTTTTGCCGCAGGCCAATCCGCTACCGCAGCCCCGACCGCATCGTCGAAATTGCCAAAAAGCAGTACGCCGCCACTGGCTACGACACCATCAGCCTGCTGAGTCTTTCGACGGCGGATTATCCGCATCTCGAAGAATTGGTTGACAAACTGACGGCGTATTTTGAGCCGCGGCATGTCGGCCTTTCCGTGCCGAGTCTGAAGGTACAGCAGCAATTAAAGCTCATGCCGAAAATGGTCGCTTCCGTCCGCAAAAGCGGGATGACCATTGCCGTTGAGGCTGCCAGCGCACATCTGCGGCAGATGATCAACAAGCCTATCTCCGATGAGGATTTGCTTGCCGCCGTCGGCGCCGCGTATGAGGCCGGCTTCCAGAAAATCAAATTGTACTTTATGGCCGGCTTCCCCGGCGAAACCGAAGACGACTTAAAGCGGATTGTGGATTTATCCTATGACATTGCGCGTCTGCGATCTCAAACGCACGGACGACCCGCGATGGTCAGTGCCGCCGTCAGTTGGCTGGTGCCAAAGCCGCATACGCCGTTCGGATGGATGGGGCAGGCATCGCGCGAGTATTTTCAAAAAGCAAGAGAACTGATGTTTGACCGCAAACGCCAGCTTAATGCCCGCTGCGTATCGCTGAAATTTCATGATGTCGAATGCAGCGCGCTGGAATCGGCGATTGCCCGCGGCGACCGCAGGCTTGGTAAAGTCATCGAAACCGCCTGGCGCAGCGGCGCGACATTCGATCTGTGGAGCGAATGCTTCCGCTTTGACCTCTGGCAAAAGGCCTTTGCCGAACATGGAATGGATTTAGACGCCTGCGCCCAGCGCAGCTACACACCGGGACAGTGTTTGCCGTGGTCGCACTTGGGCGGCCCGCAGGAATCGACTTTATTGGAACATTACAATGACGCTGCTCGCACTGCGTGATATTCATAAATCGTACGGCTCGGAGGTGATTTTTCACAACCTCAACGTACAGTTTCATCCCGGCCAGCGGGTCGGCCTCATCGGCCCCAATGGCTCCGGCAAAACCACGCTCTTTCGTCTGATTACCGGCCAGACTCATCCGGATATGGGTGAAGTAACCTGTGCCCGCAATCTGAAGATTGGCTATCTGGCGCAGGAGCCGGAGCTGGATATCAACCGTACCGTGCTGGAAGAAATGCACGTCGGATTTGCCGAATTGCTGGCGGTGCATCACCGCATCGAGGCGCTCTCGCATGATATGGCGACGCTAACCGGCGACAAACTGCAATCAACGATGAAAGAATACGACCGCCTGCGTCAACAGTTTGAAACCGACGGCGGCTATTCGTATGAAGCACGCGTCAAAAGTACGCTGCTTGGCCTCGGCATCGAACAGGAATTGTTCGAGCAGAAAATCACCGCTCTTTCCGGCGGACAGCGATCACGGCTGTCGCTGGCGAAAATCTTGATTGCCGATGCGGACTTGCTCCTGCTGGATGAGCCGACCAATCACCTCGACTTGCAGGCGATTCAATGGCTCGAAAAATTCCTCAACAGCAGCAGCAAAGCCGTCATCATCGTCAGCCATGACCGTTACCTGCTTGATGCCGTCGCTCAGCGAATTGTCGAATTAGACAGCCGTCGCGCCCGTTCCTGGAAAGGCAATTACAGCCAGTACATCGACACCAAAGAAACCCTGACCCTCCAGCTTGAGCGTCAGCATCGCAAGCGTCTGGATTTCGTGACCCACGAACTGGACTTTATCGCCCGCAACAAAGATCAGGAAGGCATGCGCGGCACCGCCAAGGGACGCAAGACGCGCCTGCTGCGGATGCTCAAGGAAAACCCCGACTATCTCGATAGGCCCACCGAGCAGAAAACCATTCGTTTTTCCTTTGCCGAAGCCAAAATCCGCAGTGACATCATTTGCCGCGCCGAAGGGCTGTCCAAATCATTCGGCCCCATCGTACTTTTTGAGGATTTGACGTTTGACCTGTATCGCGGGACAATACTCGGCATCACCGGCCCTAACGGCACGGGCAAAAGTACGCTATTGAAAATGGCGTTAGGTACCATGCCGCCGGATAAAGGCGTTATCCGTATGGGCAAAACGCTTCGCATCGGCTACCTCGACCAGCACGCTTCCGTCCTCGACCCGGAAGCGACCGTCCTGCAGGAAATGGCCAAAATTCGTCCGGATTTGCTGCCCGAACAGCTTCGCGGCAAACTGGGACAATTCTTGTTTTCCGGCGACGATGTCTTCAAAAAAACCGGCAATCTTTCCGGCGGCCAGCAAAACCGCCTGATTCTCGCCCGCCTTGTCCTCAGCGAGCCGGATGTTCTGATTCTCGATGAACCGACCAACCATCTCGATATCGCCAGTCGTGAAATGCTTGAATCCGCCCTCGATGAATTCAATGGCGCCGTCATTGCCGTCAGCCATGACCGTTATTTTCTCGACCGGCTGTCCGACCAACTGCTTGTTGTCGGCTGCGATGAACTTGGCGAAAAGCAATTGGGCCGATGCGAATTTATCATCCCGATTGAAAAAGACAAAGGCGTCTGGACCAGCTATACCGAATTGCTCCAGCAGCGCAGAAACGCCGATGCCCTGCAAAAACAGAAAAAATCCACGTCGCAGAAAACCGCCGCCCAGATGAATAAGCCGCGCACCGCAGCCCCGGTGGATTTGAAGCAGTTTAATCGGTATTCCGTTGGACAGATCGAAACCATGATCGCCGAAACCGAAGACAAGATTGCCGTGATGCAGGACAAGTTCGGCGCAGAAGATGTCTATCGCTATGCCGACAAAGTCGCCAAATTGCAAAAAGACTTCGACGAAGCCAAAGCCCACCGCGACCTGCTCTACCGCGCCTGGGAATACAAAAGCCAATAAAATCGTAGGATGGGCTTTAGCCCATGCTGTTTCTGCAATTTTGTTTTTTGGTAGTTCATTTTTGATGCGATATAGCCGATATGATATGGAAAGCAGAGGATACTTATGAATGAGCCCATGGAAACCACCAAAAAATGTCCGTTTTGTGCCGAAAAAATTCAGGCCGAGGCGATCAAATGTCGTTATTGCGGCGAGTTCCTGAATAAGCCGACGGCGCCGACTCAACCCGCCCAATATGCCCAATCCGCCAAACCAACCACGAAATGGTTCCACACGAATTCGGTTATCGTTATTGCCCTGCTGACGGTCGGCCCCTTTGCCCTGCCGTTGGTGTGGTATAATTCGCGTTACAGTATGACTATCAAAATCATCATAACCATCGCGACGATTGTTCTAACTATTGCTTTCACGTTAATTTTAATTTATTTAATAATGTTTGTCTGGGAAAAAGCGAAAGATGTATTACCCACAGGTTTTATGGGGATGTAAACCTTCCTTATTCTCTCGCCAACTCAATGTGTTTGGCAAAATTGGCGTCGTCTTTGTCGGGAAAGTCGCTGCGGTAATGGACGCCGCGGGATTCGGTTCGCATCGTCGCCGCCTGCGCCATCAGCAGCGCCACCGTCAGCATATTTTGCGTTTCCCACCCGAACGGCTTTTCAAATACCTTATCCATCACATACCGCTGCCAGAAATGGATAATTTCCTGTGCCTCGTCGAGCGGCTTAGCCTGACGGGTGATGCCGACATTGCGCCACATCAGGGCGCGAAGTGAATTGCGTACATCCTCGGTATCCAGCCGGCTGCGGTCGGATGGCGGAATTTCGACATTCATCTTGCGGTATTCCGGCCCGGCCATCCTTGCCAGCCACAGCGCCGCCGATTGCCCGGCCAGCTTGCCGAAGACCAGCCCTTCCAGCAGTGAATTGCTGCCAAGCCGATTAGCTCCGTGCAGGCCGGTCGAAGCCGCCTCGCCGCAGGCAAACAGCCCCGGCACGCAGGTCTTAGCTTCCATGTCCACTTTAACCCCGCCGACCATATAATGAGCGCTGGGGCGGACGGGAATCATCTCGGTCTTGATGTCAATATCGAAGCTGTCGCAGATTTCGTTAATCAGCGGGAATCGTTTGGCGAAATGCGCCTTATCAAAATGCCGCAGGTCAAGATAGACATGCGTTGAGCCGGTTTTGAGCATCTGCGACAAAATCGCCCGGCTGACCACATCCCGCGGAGCCAGTTCGCCATTCGGGTCGTATTTTTTCATAAACGCCTTGCCCGCGTTGTCGCGAAGAATAGCCCCTTCCCCGCGGAGGGCTTCGGTAATCAGCGCACGGGAGGCGCCCGCGATATACAGCGTCGTCGGATGAAACTGCATCATTTCCATATCGCGCAAGACCGCCCCGGCACGGTAGGCCATCGCCAGCCCGTCGGCCGTTGCGCTTTCCGGGTTGGTCGTCTCGCGATAAAGCCGCCCAGCGCCGCCAGTAGCCAGAATCGTTGCCGCTGCCCAGATGATTTCGAACCGGTTTTCCTCGCGATAGCCGATAACGCCCAGACATCGTCCATCCGGACTGGTCAATAGGTCGATGGAGAAAAAATGCTCGATGATGTTGATGTTGGGCCGCTGACGGACTTTTTCGATCAGGGCTTCGGCGATGCCGCGGCCGGTACTGTCGCCGTGGGCATGGGCAACGCGGGGATACGTATGGCCGCCTTCGCGCGTCACGTCAATAACCCCGCTGACACGGTCAAATTCCGTCCCCCAGTCGGCTAATTGACGAATCAGCCCCGGCCCGGACTTGACAACACGCTCGACGACCGTCGGATCGCACAGCCCGCAGCCGGCCCGCAGCGTATCTTCGATATGCGATTCAAAACTATCCTCGATAGCCAGCACCGAGGCGATACCGCCCTGAGCATTCCAGGTATTGCTGTCGGTCAGCTTCCCCTTGCAGATAACCGTTACATCGCACTGCTCGGCCGCTTCCAGCGCCGCCCGCAAACCCGCTATCCCCGCTCCAATAATAAGACAATCCGTAAAAAGCTGCTGGGTTGAGCCGGTACTAATCGGGGCCAGATACCGCCGAAATTCAACCTGTTTTGTAGGCATAAGCTGTTTCCTTTACCTGAAAACGGCCATCATACCAATCCCGACAGCAAGAAGCAAATAGCTTTTGTTCACGAGCCAAATTCAGAAAAAAATGTATCAAAAATATAATTTTTTATTCACAAAAAGAATCGTAAGTGTCTTATCTATAAATAGATGTGGTTTTATGAAAAAATCCGATAAAAATTTCTCAAAAATACCCCTTGACAGTTCTTGTCCGATTACATAGTATAGATCATAGAGGAAGTCTCAGATTCGAGACGGTCGGCTTGGCCATTGGGGCTTTAGCCGAGTGGATTGAAAATTTTTGTTTTTTAGCTCGTTCGTGAGCGAGGAGAAGAGAGATGAAAAAGTTGGCATTTTTGGCCGCACTGGCTGTGGTATGTTCTGTTTCTGCATTCGCTGGCACAATCACGTTGAACGCAACGGCCCCTTTGTCCGCAAATCAGGGCCCGACGGTAATGGATGCCCGATACCGCTTGTCTTCGACCAACTGGGATCAGGTGATTGCGACCAGTTCTAATGTAGGATACGACACTCTTGTCCAAAGCGCGAATCTGGGGACTGCCAATGAACTCAACGGCATTGAGTGGGATTGGAAGATGGCATATACGGCAGGTTCTGGATATGTGTTCACCCTGAGCAGGTCGGGCAGCACTCCGCCCCCGAACAGCAGCGTGGTTCAGTGGACGGCCCCTCATGTGTATCAGCAAAATCCCCCC
>CAZVXR010000337.1:0-19666 GCA_964630865.1 uncultured Pirellulales bacterium
CGCGCCTGCTGCAAGGCAAGAAAGCCGGATTGCCCCAATTGCCCGATTGTCCAATATTGCCCGGCGGCCAATAAGCCGGAGTTGTGGTAAGATTTTTTGACAGGATTTATAGGATGAACGGGATAAACTTTTCTGTGGTGTTGGGAGTACAGGCTTTAGCCTGGCAAGATTCTTCTTCCTTATCCCGCAGCCTGAAGACTGTACTCCAAACCTGGCGCATGCCACAATTGACACACCCACAAGCCTATGGCTTGAAGGTGCCACCCGAAGCAAAAATTTGACGTATTTTTTGTCCCTATTTTTATTTTTCGTATTTTCCTTTAAATTGAGATAAGGCAAAAAAGATATGATTTTCAAAAAAAAGAAATTGATTGTGATCTCTTGTTTGGCTTTAATTGTGGTTATTCCTTTGTATAACATTCTTAAAGTAAAATTTGAAGAGATTGAATGCCAAGTAAAGCTAAAGTGTATTCACTCAGCCCTCATTGCTTATTACGATGAGTATAAACAGCTTCCGACTTACAGTAAATGGTATGATTTATTGTTGGAGTATGGAAACCAAGATGACGAAGTACTGATAGAGGATGTTTTTAGATGCCCAAGTGTTACTAAAAAAATGAGGATTGGAAACTATGTCATTAACGAAAAAAATATTACTTGCAGTAATCCAGATACAGTTCTTGTGTTCGAAGGTGGCCTTGGATGGAATCAAATGGGAGGAATTGAGCAAATAGCGTCACCCCACCATGGCGGTAGTTATGTTTTATTTTCACATGGGAGTATCAGATTCGTGAATAAGAAGGATTATTATTTATTGAAATGGGATGAAACAGAGCCAAATACTCCATCCTATGGAGAAGACGGCGGAAAAACCGAGGATAGTCGCCAATAAAAAAGAAAATGGCGTTGAAACAACACAGTAACGATTACGTTTCGCAGCTGGTAGGTGGGCTCTGCCCACGCGGAATTATTTTTGCCCAATGATACTATTCGAAACCGGCAAAATTATACGCAATTGCCAAAAGAACGCAAGCACATTTGATAGTGGCACAATAAAGGGCGGGTTATGAAATTTGTTCGATGAGTTCCTGGACGACGTCTTTGGCGGGGGCGTTGCGGAATCCGGCGTCGGTTTTCCATTGCATGCGCTGATTGGTTTCGACGGCCTGTTCGATTTTGCGGCAGGCGAGAATCACCGTCGCGTGGTTTTTGTTGCCGAGGGTTTTGCCGATTTCGGGGTAGGACATCTTGGTCATCCGGCGGGTTAAATACATACAGAACGAACGGGCCATGCTGATATTGCGGTCTTTTTTGGGCGAGTGAATTTCATTGGCGCTGACACTAAAATACGCGGCGACGGCAGTCGTAATATCCGAGGTATGCACCACCGGATCATGGCGAATGATGTGTTCGGCCAGCAGTTCCCGCGCGGAAGCCATGGCGATTTTTTGTCCGCTGACGGAGGCATAGGCAATCAGCTTGAGCAGCGAGCCTTCCAGTTCGCGGACGCTGGAGGTAATGTGACCGGCCAAAAACGCGATGACATCTTCGGGGATGCTCTGATTCATCGACGCGATTTTCCTACGGCAGATCTCGCAGCGCGTCTCAAAATCCGGCGTATCCATCTTAATCACCATTCCCGACACAAACCGGCTGACTAATTTTTCACAGAGCTGGCCGATCTGCTTGGGGTGGGCGTCGGAAGCCAGAACGATCTGCTTGCCGGCCAGATCAATGCTGTTGAAGGTATGCAGAAATTCCTCCTGCATCACATTTTTGTTGGCCAGAAAATGAATGTCGTCAATGGTCAGCAAGTCCAGACTGCGGAAGCGGGCGCGAAATACATCCAGCTTGCGGGTCTTGAGCGCCAGCACATATTGATTGGCAAAATCTTCGGCGGAGACATACATCCACTTGGCGCCGGGGCGATTGCGGACAAATTCATTGCAGATTCCCTGCAGAAGATGTGTCTTGCCGATGCCATAGCCGCCGTGATAAAACAACGGATTATACGGGCTTTTTTCGTCGCGAATCACGGTCCTGGCAGCATTATACGCCAGTTGATTTTTTTCGCCGACAACAAAGGTATCCAGCGTCAATTTGAGCGGCGGCACAAAATCCGTCCGCCGGGTAGTAACGCCGTCGATGGTAACGACAGGGTGCATTTTTGCCGAGGGTGCTTTGCGCTGCGCAGGGGTTATCGCCGCATCAATCACAAACTGCACCGGTCCTTCCGAACCAGTTACCGCCCGCATTGCACCGCGAATGGCCTTGGCAAAATGATTTTCGATCCAGCTTGCGATAAACGAATTCGGAACGGCAATTTCCAGACCCTGCTCGGTCCGCGTCAGACGCGCGCTGTTTTTAAACCACATTTTGTACTTCGCCTCGCCGACCGCCTCGGCAAGATGATCACAAATCGCCTTAATTTCTTCCGTGAATGAAACCTGCATCGTTACTCCGCTTTTTTTTCCGACGTCCAACAAGATGCTTCTCATCGACACAGCTTATAAAACAACCTTAACGACCCAGATAATAGCCTGTTGATGGAATGTTGCAATAGAGTTTTTTCAAGATTCTTTTCCACACGAAACAGACGTTGGATTATGCAGTACTTACACGCGAAAATTTTTTATTCTACACACACTATGAACACTGCAAGTCCTTATTGTGGATAACTTGTGGATTGAGGCAATGAAAATTGCGTTTCCAGTACTGACAAAACTCTTTTTGCGTTGTGAAGTTAACAGCTTTCAGATTGAATCAGCGCTGCATAGCCGCCATCGTGGTCAAATGCGGCCTCGGTTTGTCTCTGCGGCGCGGTCAGGCGTTCGATTTTCAGTTTCGCCGCAGGATAATCCGACACAACTGACCGCACGAGGTTTTGGTTTTCATCGGCCAGAATACTGCACGTCGAATATAAGACAACTCCCGCAGGGCTGATCATGGATAATGCCCGACGGAGAATATCGCCCTGCGTTTTCATCAGCGACTGTATCGCTTTTTGTTCTAATCGCCAGCGGGCTTCGACGCGGCGGGCCAAAACGCCCGTATTAGAACAGGGAACATCGGCTACAATGGCATCAAGATGAGGCCGTTGTGATATAAATTGGGCAAGATGCTGCGGCTCAATAATGTTAACATTGGTAAGCCCCAGTCGTTTACAATTGTCCGCGACTTTTTGCAGGCGGTTTTTGTCGATGTCGGTAGCGTAAAGGGTGCCGGTGTTGTTCATTTTCGCGGCAAGAACGGCTGTTTTAGTTCCCGGGGCGGCACATAAGTCCAGTACAACCCAATGGTTCTGAATCGGCAGCAGATTAATTGCGTCAAACGCGGACTGATCCTGGACGAAAAAAAGCCCCTCTTGAAACGCCGTAAGCTGTGACAGATTGAGCGATTGCTGGAGCCTTAAGCCTGTTCCATCCGCGGCGGGCAATACATCAACCCCATCATCACCAAGCCGTTGGGCAAGGCCGTTAAGGTCGATTTTCAGTCGATTGGGGCGGAGGATGACACTCGGATGACGATTGCAGGCAAAACAGATTGATTTTGTCTGCTCTGCGCCAAATTCAGCGATCCACCGGCGCACCAGCCAGACCGGAAGCGACAGGGCCGCAGCTAAAAACTCCGCTGGCTCAGCTTGCGGCCAAGGCAAAATGTCGGCATTGAAGAGACAGCCGTGTTCGCTATCGGTCGGCAGCGTCCTTGGCAGAGGCTGTCCGGGCAAATTCACGCTGCGGGCAGCGATGGCTCTCTGAATGTTACGAAGGACGGCATTGACGAATCCGCCTGTCTTCTTTGAGACCTTTGCGGCAAGCTCAACCGCATCACTAATAATCGCATATTCCGGCGTCTGCGGGACGTAAATCAATTCGTATGTTCCAATACGCAGCAGCGCAAGAACCTTTTTATCCGTATGATTATCCTTGATTTTGGCGAATGTACACAGCACGCGGTCAATTGCCGAAAGATTGCGAATAACGCCGTAAACCAAGTCTGTCGCCCGCGCCCGCTGGTCGGTTCGGTCTATCAGCCGGTTAAGACGGGAGGCAATATCGTGCTTGTGGAAATCCAAATCCCGCAAGGCTTCAGATGCCACTGCACGGGCAGATAGATATGGGTTGGTATTCGGTGTAATCATAAAAAAAGGCGGGTCTATTAGAACCCGCCTAAGATGGTAAGCCTATTTTATTTCTTTTTAATCACTTCATCTTCATATTGTGTGTTGGCTGGAGATACTGCGGGGTTCTGGTGGACAATCTCCGGAGCAACAACCTTCACCCCCATCCGACCCAGCTCCCCAGAAACATCTGGCTGATAGGGACGAATCTCAAGACTCTTGCGGAAAGCGTCCTCCGCACGGACCTTGTCGCCGATGGTCAGGTAGTAATACCCCATTTCCTTATAGATACCGCCTTTATTTTTGGCAACGGTAAGGGCATACTCATAGCATACTTGGGGCTCTTCCTTAAGACCCTCTTTTTGCAGACCCTTGGCCAGCATTACCAGCTCTTCGTCAGTATTGCAGGTGCGCATCGCCTTATCCAGCGCGGCCTGAGCCTGTTCCGGACGACCCCAATCGCGATACATTTTTACCAGCCCGGATTCCGGCAGCTTATTGACTGGAGCAAAACCTATGGCAATCCCGTATTGATATTCAGCTTTAATCCACTGGCCTTGAGAATGATACATTTTGGCCAGTTTGTAATGCGCATCCGGATTTTCAAATTTCTGGTCAATCTGCATCAGCAATGATTGTTCTGTATCCGGCCCAACTGGTTTTTTGTCCGGCCCGCAACCTGCAACACAGATTACCGCTGCAACCGCCATTACCTTTAACATCGTCGCCATTTTAGATTCCCTTCATTGATTCTATGGTACTTTGTAAATCTTATCTGTTTTATCGGCAAACTCCGCTGGTTTGCTTTAGATATCAAGATTTTGCACTTCCAGAGCGTGTTCCTGAATGAAATTGCGTCGTTTTTCGACATCTTCACCCATCAGAATGCTAAACATTCGGTCGGCCTGGCCTGCGTCTTCCATGGTTACTTGCAGCAATGTTCGGCCAGCCGGGTTCATTGTTGTCTCCCAAAGCTGATCGCTGTTCATTTCACCAAGACCTTTGAACCGCTTAATTTCGACATCACGGGCGCCGACTTGCCGGACAGCATGGCCGATCTGATCAAGGGTGTGAATGCGATGAATTTCGGGGCCATTTCGCAATTCAAAACGACTTCCGGCATCTTCATCCATGAGATTTTGCGACGGCAGCGCAAGATAATCCCGCATATCAAGACCATATTCCTGCTGGAATTTGGCGTTAATTTCATTCAAACGAACCACCTCGTGCAGTTCCTCGGCAAAATAGGTCTCTTCGTGACTGGCTTGTTCGCCAAGCTGCAGCTTCAGTTCCGCAACACGCTGATCAAATGCGGCCCTGTCGTAGAAAAATTCGTTTTGGCCTTCATACCGAAGCAGATAGGTCGGTAAATTCCGACCATCGAAGAAATCGGCGATAAACGTCTTGAAAATAATCCCGCGACGCTCCAGCACATTAATGCTGCGCTCGGCATCGTTAAGAATCTTGACCAACAGGGCAAGTTTTGCTTTTTCGATAGTAAGCGGCGGCGTATGCGGACGGCAAACCGCTAAGATTGTGCCCTCAAGCCCATTATTCTCCATCCGCTTGCGCATTTGCGATTCATTGAGAACATATTCGGATTGCTTGTGGCCTTTGGTCTGAATCTCATACAACGGCGGCTGAGCGATATAGATACGCTCCTTTTCAACCAAAAGCGGCATCTGGCGAAAAAAGAATGTTAGCAGCAGCGTCCGAATGTGGGCTCCATCAACGTCGGCGTCAGTCATCAAAATCACTTTGCCATAGCGGCATTTTTCGAGATTAAAATCGTCGGTTCCAATGCCGGTACCCAGAGCGCTGATAATCGTCCGAATTTCCTCATGGCCCAGCATTTTTTCGACGCGGGCTTTTTCGACATTGAGAATTTTACCTTTCAGCGGCAGGATCGCCTGGGTATTGCGGTCGCGGCCTCCTTTGGCTGAACCGCCCGCCGAATCACCCTCAACGATGTAGATTTCAGTTGTTGTGGTATCTTTGCTGGCACAGTCCCACAGTTTTCCGGGCAGATTAGCTCCACTAAGAGCGCCTTTGCGGCGGGTCAGCTCGCGCGCCTTGCGAGCGGCTTCACGCGCAGCGGCAGCTTGAATGGCTTTACTCAGCAATTTTTTGGCGATGGCTGGATTTTCCTCCAGATACATCCCAAGTTGTTCATTGATCATGGTTTCGACAAAACTGCCAACTTCAGGGTTGGATAAGCGGACTTTGGTCTGGGCTTCAAAATGCGGTTCGCGGACCTTGACGGAAATAATAGCCGCAAGGCCTTCGCGGAGGTCTTCGCCGCCAGGGGTCATTCCTTCTTTGACCATATTAGCGCTTTTGGCATAAGCGTTCATCGTCCGTGTCAGCGCCGAGCGGAAACCGGACAAATGGGTACCGCCGTCGATATTGCGAATGTTATTGGCAAAAGCCATGGTGATTTCATTGTAGCCGTCATTATAGATCATCGCCACTTCACATGCGAGGCCGGATTCGGGGTCTTCTTTTTTAAAACACATTGGCTCGCACAGCGATGTTTTGCCCTCATTGAGATATTCAGCAAACGCCTTCACTCCGGTTTCGTAATGATACACTTCTTTTTTCTGAACGCGGTCATCGATAAATGTGATATGGACACCCGCATTGAGATAAGCCAGCTCGCGAATGCGCTTTTCGAGAATATCATATTTGAATTCAACGGTTTCAAAAATCGTATCATCGGGCAGGAATGTCACTTTTGTGCCGCGCTTAGTTGTAGCGCCAACTTCCTGAACCGGCGCCGTGGGAATGCCTTTGCGGCATTCAAAGACATATTGCTTGCCATTGCGCCAGACGTCGGCGATGAGCCACTCGCTTAGGGCGTTAACTGCGCTAACGCCGACGCCATGGAGACCGCCGGAAACTTTATACGCATTATTATCGAATTTTCCACCGGCGTGCAGTGTGGTCAACACGACTTCCAGTGCGCTTTTTTTCGCTTCGGCGTGCATTTCGGTCGGGATGCCCACGCCATTGTCTTCCACAGAGCAGCTTCCATCAACATGAATATGTACAGTAATGCGGTCGCAGCGTCCGGCAAGGGCTTCGTCGATAGCATTATCCAGCACTTCATAAACCATGTGGTGCAGGCCGCCCTCTTGACGATTGCCGATATACATATCGGGGCGCTTGCGAACCGCCTCAAGACCTTCTAAAATTTTAATACTGCTGGCATCATACGTATGTGCCTGGGTGTTCTGATCTGTCATAGTCTTTCAGCTTTATCTTTCATTGATTATTCACTTTACACTGCACCGCCCGTATTTTCGCTCGCGGGCATGCGGCGTTGATTTTATCAAGAATATCACATTCCATCATCTTAAACTGATGCAGGTACGGCCCGGCCGGAGATAACACATACAAGATACCGCGTTCGATGCGATCGGGTTTATAATACCGCGTCAGCGGGCCTAAGATATCATTAAACGCCGCAATCACCGGAGCGGCTTTGTCGGCGGTTTTTGTATACTGCCGCAAAAAATAAGTAACTTCAGAACCAATTGCCTGCGGACTTTTTACAGGCTTCCTCTGCCAAGCCGTAGCCGAGATTAATAATTGATCTTCCTGTGATTGGCTTTTTTTACTCACTGCCAACCCGCTCCGTAAAAATTATAGATTAACCGGCATGACAATATACAAAAAGCCTGTGCCGATTTTAAATAGTCCCGGACGATCCGATTGTCCTAGATGCATTTCAAGATCGCTGTTTTTAATAATGCGAAGCACGTCGATTAAATATTGGGGGTTAAAGCCTATCTCGATGGGGTCTTGTTCATACTCAACAGCCATATCAATTTGCGCATCGCCGGTTTCTGGCGCACGGCTGGTAATAACCATTGTATTTTTTTTAAGTGAAACTTTAATACCCTTACTGTCTTCGCTGGCCAGTAATGCCGCACGGCGCACCGCGCTTAAAAAGGCATCTTTAGGCAGCGTTAATTTTTTATCATAGTCTCTCGGAATAATATCTTCATATTTCGGGAAGTTTCCTTCAACCAGATTGGAGCTGATAACAACCGGGTCACAGGCAATCATAATGTGGTTGCCGGAAAACTGCACCGCAACCGTTGCTTTGTCGCGAGCCGGAATTTTCTCCAGCAGCGTCATTGTTTTGCACGGGGCAATGATGCGGCCCTGCGGCTCTTTAGGTGTTTTTTCGAGCGATAGTGTGCTTTTCGCAAGACGCCGTCCATCGGTTGCAACCAAGGACAATTTTTTACCCTGGACTTCCCAGAGAATTCCGTTCAAAGCGTAACGGGTGCTTTCTTTCGCAGCGGAAAAAACAGTCTGTAAAACCGCTTCCTGAAGACGATCTAGGCTGACTTCTAAATCCGCATTCCCGTCAAATTCGGGCATCGCCGGATATTGTGTCGGGTCTTGCGTATAAATCGTAAAGAAACTATCAGAGCCTTTAATGTGCGCTGCGTTTTCATCTGTTTCAATCTCGATGACCTCGTCAAAGCTTTCCCGCACAATGGAAGTAAATTTGTCCGCAGGAATGACTGTTTCACCGGTTTTGTCCACTTCAACTTGTGAAATAGAGTAAGTAATCCCGGCTTCCATATCCGTTGCACTGACACGAACGACATCTTTTTCAGCGACGATTTTCAAACACTGCAAAATCGGCTTCGGGGTTCGGCTTGGAATAATCGATGTTACCATCGACAACGCATCCTGCAAAGCTGTCCGATTGAACTTAACTTTCATAAATACGGCCTCCATCAATGATCTTTCAAATTCCTGTAAAATTAGCATTATTTTCGAGCTTATAGTCTAATCGATTTCGAGTCATTTGGAAAGCGGTTTTGAACAAGAATTTTCCACATACCTGACTCTGTCAATCCAAGGGTAACACAGGCCTGTTATTTAATATAGGATAAGATAAATCTTTTTATTAGTAGTTGTAATATAGGCCGTGAGTTTGTGAGGTTGTACTTCAGCAAAAACAGTAATTTAAGCAACCATAATCAGTTACAAACAATAAAACCATAACTTAGAGTGTGGAAAACCTATTAAATAGAGTGTGTCATCTTGCTTAATCTTTGTTATTAACACTGAAAACACTGTTTTTGTAACAAAAAACATAACAATGATAACAGTGTGTTTAACAGGTTATCCACACAGAAAACCACAGATTTTTAAGAACAAAAAGGCGAAAAAAAAGTTTTTATGAGACGATTTTTCTGTGTTTTCGCAATGCGTCTAATAAATTTTGCATATCCTTCGGAAGCGGTGCTGTAAAAATCATCCGTTTTCCATTAGAGGGATGGTCAATCTCCAATTTCCAGGCGTGCAGGGCGCATCGGAACAACAAAGGTTCTTCTGCGGCAGCCTGGCGATTTTCAATCTGCCAGGGATAAACAATCTTGCCGCCATACATATCATCGGCAACCACAGGGTGTTTAATATAAGATAAATGCACCCGTATCTGATGGGTTCGTCCAGTCTTTAAGTCCAGTTCTAATAAGGAGTAACCACGAAAACGTTCAAGGACGTGATAGAATGTGATCGCTTCTTTTCCAATATCCGGCCGAATAGAATACCTTTCGCGAACAACAGGATGAACTCCAAGCGGCACATCAATGCAATCGCCATCCAATTCGGGGCAGCCGTGAGCGATTGCGATATAAGTCTTTTTATTGGTGCGCTCGGCAAATTGTCGGGATAATTTCCAGTGGGCGGTGTCATTTTTCGCGACAATAATAACGCCCGTGGTATTGCGATCTAAGCGGTGGACAATTCCCGGCCGGTAATCCTCAAACCCAGAAGATAAATTATTCTTGAAATGATAAACCAGTGCGTTAACCAGGGTTCCGCTTTTATAGCCTCGTGCGGGGTGAACAATCAAATCCGCCTGTTTATTGATGACAATAATCTCCTGATCTTCATACACGATATCCAGCGGAATGTTTTCAGGGATTAATTCTCGCAATTCTCTGGGCGGCAAAATCAAGTCAACCTGGTCGCCGGGACACAGTTTATAACTGGGCTTGGCGGGACGGCCATTAATGTTAACGCCCTGCTCTTTAATCAATTGCTGCAGTTTTGTCCGGCTGAAATTGCTGAATCGGCCCGTCAGATATTGGTCAAGACGGCGGAATTTCAAACAGTGGCCGACATGAAAACAAAGTCGTTGTCCGGCAAGTTCTTCAGCATCTGTCAACACCACCGCATCTTCAGTTTCGACGGTGCCATCTTCGACAATGTCGATGGTTTCGACATCCTCTATTTCTGGGGACAGATTATCCTCATCAAACCCAGAAAGGTCATTCTGTTGTGTTTTTTTTACCATTAGAAAAACTACTTTGTTTGTGTATTAGGCTCTAAAGGGGCTATTTCTGCTGCGGCAGGCGCTGGAGCTATCTGAATCTGCGGGCTAAGGGCAGCAGGGGCAGGCTTTAGAGCTTCAACGAAAGTGTATTTTATGTTGTTATCGGTTATATTGGCCAGACGCTTTTTAGCCATCGCGATCAAGGGCGTTCCGGCGTATGCTGCATCATCCGCAATTTTCTGATAGAAGCCTTTAGCCTGTTCAAGCTGGCCTAATTCTTCAGAGCAAAGACCAAGACCAAATTGCGCCATCGCCTTAATCACCGGTGTTGTTGCCTTACTCAATGCTTCTTGATAGGCTTCCTGTGCCTTTTTGATCTGTGAATCTGCGATATCCTGCGGAATCAGTTCTTTTTTCAGCAGCAGTTCAGTGCGCAGCGCCTGTCCGCGTTTAATTAAAGCCAAAGCAGCCAAATCTGGAGTCGGCGCCTTTTTGGCTTCCTCGGCCAGATTGTTCGCCGCGACAAGCAGTGAATCAGCGGTATTCACGCTATTGGGATCTGACTGCCCTGAATAAGCATCCATCGCCATATACTTGCCCATTTCAGCGGCGTTGATTTGTTCTATAACCTTAGCATTAGCGGCAAAGTCGGATTCCTGTCGCCAACGGTTCAAAATCGGCCAGCTTACCAAGCCAATAATAACCAGGACAACGCCGATAATCTGGCTGCGATAGGTTTTTAGTAATTCCGGTAATTTACCAATCCAGTCAGCTAATTCATTGTGCATTAATTCATGACGATGCTTTGAGTCCATAATCAATCCTTTTTTGTAAGCCGAAAAACGGCCTGTTTAATTCCCGACACAATTTGTTCACAAAACAGACAAGCTACACATTATAGAAACTTTACTTTACTCTTGCAACAAGACTTTATCGATAGTAGAGTTTTGAAGACCATTTTTATGCTGATATTTTGCCGATTAGTAGGAATAAACGATGAAAAAAGAGTTGTATCTTGCTGCTATTGTAAGTTGCTTTGTTCATACCACCACCATTCACGCAGAAACCGCCTCAGATTGGGACTCGACCCGCTATATTCGAATCAGCGAAGTAAAGCCAGAGATGGAGGCGTATTGCTTGACAGTATTAGAAAAAGATAAAATAGAGAGATTTTCTCTAAAAATATTA
The DNA here is from genome assembly GCA_964630865.1 of uncultured Pirellulales bacterium. Lineage (GTDB taxonomy): Bacteria > Planctomycetota > Phycisphaerae > Sedimentisphaerales > Anaerohalosphaeraceae > Anaeroglomus. The sequence goes on from CAZVXR010000337.1 coordinate 11,616, forward strand.
AGTATTGTTAAACAAGCCCGCGCGGCACAGGATATGATTTTGGTTGTTGGAACAGATGAACGTTTCAAAAATCTTGGAGCCATTCACGGTTGTTCCGGGTCGCCCGTATATATCGATGGTCGTATGGCAGGGGCTTTAGCGGCAGGATGGGATGGATCGCTTGAGCCGCTTTATATGGTTACGCCTATTGAAAATATGCTGTCCATTGGACAAGGCGAAAAAAAATCAGTAAATCTATATAATAAAACAAGTTGTGTCGAATTTTCAGCCCCGCTTAATCTGGACTCAATTGGTCGGAAAGCGATAGAATCGATATCGCGGACGCCGATGTCTTCGTCCCAGCTTCCCATTGCAACGAATTTATCGACACGGGCTTGTGAGGTATTAAATGAATCAATGACCGCCTCGGGTTTTGTGCTAATGCAGGCGGATAATATTCCTTGGGACAGTTCGGAATCTGCTCAAAAGCCTGCTTTTGCGCCGGGAGGTGTCTTAAGTGTTCCGCTTTGTTCGGGTGATATACGGATGGCGGCAATCGGAACGGTAACCGAGGTGGTTGGTGATAAAGTATATGGTTTTGGGCATGCCTTTACAGGAATTGGCGAAGTCGAATTGCCGATGGCCGCCGGAATAGTTTATACGGTAGTTGCGACCCGACAGACCTCGATAAAGCTGGCTGGAGCGTCAGAGGCTGCTGGAACGCTTCGCTATGACCAGGAAACCGGCGTTGCGGGCATTATTGGGCCAATTCCAAAAAGGATTGATTTGACGGTCAATGTCAAGCGGTGGGATGCAGTACAGGATAAGTCATTTCATTGTCAGGTTGCCAGAGATCGCAATTTTACGCCAGTTATATTACAAAATGCGATTGTCGGGGCGGCGCTGTATCAGGGCGATTTGCCGCCGGAGCACAATATCAAATATCATTGTATGTTCAATATGGAAATGGGTCGGCAGATCGATTTTAGCGGCGTCTCTTCCGGGCAATCGGTGATGGATATGGCCAAAGACATATTTGCTTTGTCTGCGGCGCTGCTGAATAATCCTTTCCAGCCGATTTATCCGGACAAAATTGTGATGGATGTTCAGATTGCTCCGGATAACCTGCTGGCCTCGCTTTGGGAAGCGAAGATAGCCGAGAATATCGTCAGGCCCGGCGATACAGTCAAGATTCATATCGCACTAAAGGGCTTTCGCAGCGAACCTAAAATTTTTGCGATAGAACTTAAAATATCCGACAATTGTCCCGATGGCAAATATCCGTTGCAGGTGTGCGGCGCCGATGCGTATCAGGCATTTTGGCTCAAGGCATCGCCGCAGCGTTTTACGGTTGTTGATGCCGAAAGTCTTCTGGCGGCTCTGAATCGTGTTTTGAATATTGAAATGGATCGGATTTATGTATGTCTGCCGATAGATCAATCCGGCCTGACGTTGCGCAATGCGGAGCTGCCGAATTTGCCGATGAGTAAAATGCTGCTGCTGGCCGATGACAAGCATATGCTGCCGGCGGCGCCGTATCAAAACTTTATTGAAACCAGTATCCCAACCGGCCTGATCACATCAGGCTCAACGGTTATCGAGCTAACCGTGGATAAAAATAAACAAATGCGATAAAAGGAAAATAAATGATGATGCCCAAAAAGACCCTGATTGTTTTTGTTCTGACAATAGCCGCTGCCGGTTCTGTTTCAGCCGTAACCTCTGCGATACTCCGCCAGAAAACCAGTGATGATCTGCTCAAAGGAAAATCCGACGGCGTGATCGTCGATTCTCAGGGCGTTATTCGTCTTGCACAGAAAACCGAAAAGCTGGATTGCGGGAAACTGCTGGACGATGCGTGGACAATCAATTCTATTTTGTCGGACCAAAATGGGACGATCTATGCCGGAACCAGCCCGCAGGGCAAAATTATCCGCCTTCGGGATGGCAATACAGAGCTGCTGTACCCCCAACAGACAGAAACAAAGACTGAACCGAAGGCCGAGGATCCCAATGATCCCAATGCAATCCAATCTGCTCCGCAGCCCAATGAACATATATTCGCGATGGCGTTTGATGTCGCCGGTCGCGTGCTGGCAGGCGTTAGCGGCGAACAGGGAAAATTGATTCGCATCAGTACAGGCTCGGAGGTTGTGTTTGAAAACGAAAAAGTGCAATACATTTTTGCCATAGTTCTTGATTCGCAAAATAATATTTACCTGGCAACTGGACCGAACGGCCAGCTCTGGAAACTGGATGCATTCGCACAAAATTCGAAACTGCTCTGTACCCTGCAGGATAAAAATATTCTGTCTCTGGCAATGGGCAAGGACGGGTTTCTTTATGCCGGGACGGATACGCGAGGCTTGGTCTATAGAATTCATACCGACTCCGGCACAGTCGAAGCGCTGTATGACAGTGAACAGGACGAAATCACAGCGCTATTGATCGACGAAGGCGGTTCGATTTTCGCAGCCGCAACCAGCGGCAGCGTCGCCAATCAAACGCTGCAAGCCGGAATGTCGCTGAAAAAAGCTCCGGGCAAACCCAGCGCCAGCGGCGATAAAACTCCAAATATGCCGACAAATAGCTTAAACCTCAAGCCCGCCAACTCTGATGAGCAAAAATCGGCACCGGCGCCGCAGCCAACACAGACCCCCAAAATACCGGCGCCGAAATCAGCAGGACATATCTATAAAATCTCGCCGGAAGGATTTGTTACAGATGTCTTTATGGAACCGGCAGTGTTCTATTCGTTATTATCCAAAAATGGCAAATTGCTGCTGGGCGTTGGCCCCAAGGCGAAGTTGTTTTCGATTGATCCAATGACAGAAGAACGTGCAGTGGCGTTTGAAGATATGACCAGTTCGCAAATTACTGCGATGGCCTGCGATGGCAAAGAGATTTATCTGGCACTAGCCAATCCGGCGGGAATTGTTCGCCTGTCTGACAGTTTCAGCCGTCAGGGTGTCTATACCTCCGACCTGCTTGATGCGGGTCAGCCGGCGCGATGGGGCAAAGTGCAGCTTGACGCACAGATTCCGGCCCCGTGCGAGGTATGGCTGGCGACGCGAAGCGGGAATGTCAAAGACCCCAATGATCCAACGCTGTCCCCGTGGTCGCCGGATGTTAAATTTACAGAACCAACAGATGCCGTCTGTCCGGTCGGGCGGTTTTGCCAATATCGGCTAACGCTTAAATCCAGCGATGACAAGGCTACGCCAACGATTCATGAAATCGCCGTTGCACACGTTGTGCCGAATCTGCCGCCGCAAGTTATGTCCGCGGCAGCGCAAAAAACAGATAAGCTCAAGCCCTATATGATGACGATTCAAGTCAAAGCCGAAGATGAAAATAAAGACCAGCTTGAATTTTCAGTTGAGATGCGCAAGCAGGGACGCGAATCCTGGATTTTATTGAAAGACAAGCTCGAACAGCCGAAATATGACTGGGATACGCGGACTGCCGAAGATGGGCGATATGAGATTCGCATCACGGCGTCCGACCGACTGTCGAACAATCAGGAAACGGCGCTGACCGGCTCGCGCATCAGCGACCCGATTGTGGTTGATAATACGGCTCCGGCGATTGCCAAAGCCGAAATGACTATCGAGGGGACAACCGTCAAGCTGTCGCTAAACATACAGGATGAATTGTCCGTAGTTGCCCGCGTGCAATATACGATCGATAGCGACACGACGATGCAATCCTGTCTGCCGACGGATGGGATTTATGATACGACTCAGGAAGAGGTGGTCATAGTCGCCCCCGACCTTAAACCCGGCCAGCATGTTATTGGGGTTAGCGTCGCCGACGATATGGGCAACACGGCATATAAAACCTGGATGGCCGAAATCAAATAAACCGCTCAGCTTTTTTGTCTGGAACGCGTGCGCATAAAAAAAGCCCGGCGGTTAGACCGGGCTTGTACAGTGTTACAGGAAATTGGCTATTAGAACGTCCATTCTACGCCCGCACGAGCAAATAGGGCATGATCCCGCGTACTCTGGTCGTAGTAGCTGCCGGGAATGAAATAATCAAACTGGAAATAGGTCACAAAACTCTTACAGCAGCTGTATCTGGCCATCCAGCTGACCATCTGGCCGCGGAAGTTGCCGCTGTTCGCGAACTTCACGCCATTATTTGCTGTAGACTGGCCGGCTCGGGTATTTTCATCCGCCCACAGCAGATTGTAATCCGTCAGGAAGCTCCAGTCTTTTATGGGCTTAAATGTATGGCCGAACCCGACACGGTGCAGATTGGTTACTTCTCCCTTGGTGGTTTCCAAGGTGTACATATTCGGCATCATATCGCCGCCGCGCTGCGGCTGGGCCCATTCGCCCCACAGCGGATCAAACGCTTCATTGGCTTTGCTGTCCGGATCATTGCCCGACAGATATTCATACTGGGTACGCAACTCATTTTTCAATTCATCATTGAAGGCGTATACCAATTTATTGTTCGAACCAAGTCCCTTCATACTTTCTTTGTCTTTCGTTCCGAACTGCTTGGCAAGCTCTGCGCTGTAGGACCAGTTCTCGTCCAGATTCTGGTCTACACGGCCGCCAAAGGTGTGAATTTCAGCGTCTAAACCAGGAGAGGTCGAGCTCCAGAATTTACCGCGATCTGACCAGAATTTGCTGTAATTAGACGGTTCATCTTTCTTATAGATATAGTAGCCTTCCAACTGAGTATTATCAAACGACTTATCCGTCAAATAGGCGATAAACCCGTTTTCATCGGTTTTATTCGTTAAACTCAGATAGTCTTGATGGTCAAAGGGTTTCAGCCAGGTTTCTTCGTCGTCATACTGCGTGATGCCGATGATATCCAACTGGGTTTTCTCCGTCAGATCCACTGTCGCACGGGCAGCGTCAAAGAACACGGTCCGCGAACCATCTTTAGGAGTGCCATCGCCAACCAGCCAGCCGGTGCCCAGCATAATATCCTGACGGCCGATCACCAGGGTCATCGGGGCGTCAAACGCATTTTTAAAAGTCAAATTCATACGGTCAAAAATCATTTCACGCAAATCCAGATTCTGGTCCGAGGACGGGGTTGACCTGCTGCCGATTCTTTCGGTATTCATAGTCCAGAACTCCCATACCAGACGGGTGTTAAATGTCACATCTCCATCCTCCGTCAATTTCCAGATGGTGGACCACCGAGTACGATACCGCTGACCGTTTTCCTCATTCCAGTTGCCCGGTTTAGTGGAAGCCGTATCGCCATACTGGTCATTCAGCGAACTTGTGTTGTGGTTGTACTCATTACGAATACGAAAATCCAATCCCATTTCCAGCCCATCAAACGGGTGATGAAACGCGTCTGCCCAGGCCGTATCGACGCTGTGCCAGTGCGGCGATGCGGAAGAAGCAATCGGCGCCGTTGGCGAAGGCTGAGCCGCTGCCGCTGGGGCAGATGCGGATGATGCAGTTTGTGCTGCATCAGCGGCAAACAATTGCGTACTGAAGATTGCTATGGTTATCAAAACAATCATTCTACCAATTCCTTTTGTTTTCATATATATCTCCTGTAACGGGAACTCTAGGTTATGTTTCACTGCACTCTGACATGTATCGACCAACTCGCCTCAGTATCATTACCGATTTAACATAAGAATAATCCCCGTCTAAGCTTGGACATCGAACCAAAAAAAAAGAGGAAAGCGGCTTCTTCAATACTGATAGTCACAAATAACGCTCCTATAGCGCATAAAAAAAGCCCGGCGGTAAGCCGGGCCTTCAAACGGTGTTACAGAAAACTGAATGTTAGAATGTCCATTCCATGTTGATACGGGCAAAGATAGCATGATCCTGATTGCTCTGATCATAGTAGCTGCCCGGTATGAAGTAGTCGCATAAAAATTGGGTCTTGAAGTTCTTGCAGCACTGGTAGGTCAATAGACCGGTAATCATCTGACCGCGGAAATAACTGTTGTTAGATGTTTCTAATTGGGCCGATGGAGTCTGCCCTGCGCCGTTTTGATCGGCCCACATCAGATTATACAGGGTATCCATGGTCCATTCTTTGGCGGGTTTGAAACTGTGCTTTACGCCTGTGCGATGCAGGTTAGCCACTTCACCCAAGGCCCCTTCAAAGGTCCAGATATAGGACTGCAGGTCGCCGCCACGCATTGCCTGCGGATAGTCGCCCCACAGGGTGTCAAATTTCTCGCTTTGCGAGGTGTTTCTATTATCGCCCGACAGATATTCATACATCAGCGACATTTCATTCTTCAGCTCATCATTGAACGCATATTTCAACGAATTATTCGAGCCAAGCCCGGTCATGCTTTCTTCATTGCGTTTACCAAACTGTTTGGCGACTTCAGCGCTGTAGGACCAGTTGCTGTCAAGATTCTGAGCAACCCGACCGCCGAACGTGTGAATCTCGGCATCCTGGCCTTCAGATGTTCTCCACCAGGATTTTGAGTCGTCCGACCACTCGGAAGGCTCTTCGCTCTTATATATATAGTAGCCTTCCAAAGTCGTATTCTCAAAAGATTTATCTGTCAAATAAGCGATAAACCCGGTTTCATCTGTTTTCTGTGTCGAATGAATCCATTCCCGATGATTAAAAGGCGATAGCCATTTTTCTTCATCATCGTACTGAACCAGACCAATCAAATCCAATTTGGTCTTGTCCGACAAATCAATCGTCGCGCGAGCCGCATCAAAGTAGACAGTTCGCGAACCATCCGCGGGAGTGCCTTCCGCCACCAGCCAGCCAGTGCCCAGCATAATATCCTGACGGCCAATAACCAGTGTCATTGGTGCGTCGAAGGCATTTTTGAATGTCAGGTTCATCCGGTCAAAAATCACTTCGCGGAAATCAGTATCCTGTTTGGACAGCGGCTTTAGACCATCCACATGACCGCTGTATGAATCGGGACTGTCAATCGTCCAGAATTCCCAAACCAGACGGCTGTTGAATGTCACATCTTCCGTCAGCTTATAATTTGCGGATAAACGAGTTCGATACCGCTGCCAGTGATTGTCATTATTATTTTTACCCGCAGTATCTCCAAACTGATCATCCAGAGAAAACATATTATGGGTATAAACCTCCCGCAATCTTAAATCCAAGCCCAATTCCAGGTTGTCAATCGGATGATGGAAAGCATCTGCCCATGCGCCTTTAAAATCATGCCAATGCGGCGATGCGGCAGAAGCAATCGGCGCTGCGGGGGCCGCAGGAGCGGTCGTTGCTGCAGGAGCGGCTGGGGCTGCAGGCGCTGCAACGGGTGCGGCTGCTTCTGCGGCAAATGCCTGGCTGCTCCACATCGCTACGGCTGCCAGTAATACCAAACTTACTATTTTTGTTAGACTCATTACTGATTCTCCTTGATTAAATTACGTTTTTCTATCAACTAACAATTACATTATCTTACTTACTGTCACTTTTCGGCTATTTGCTCCAAAAATCTTGATTTTTTGCAGGCTATCTCAGTTTTTTGGAAAACACTTGGCAATATGCTCTTTTGACGGCGGAGCAGTCATCAGGCTGACAATCACCGCTACCAGTATTGATATCGGCAGCGCGATAATCAGCGGGTCAACCACCGACCAGTTCGGCTTATCCAGCAAAAGCGAGTGTTTTTCGAATAATTTATAGCAAAGTCCAATCGCCCGGGCTTCTTTGTCCTTAAAGAACAACAGCCAGACTGCCGTAATCGTAAACCCCGTCAGCAATGAAGCGATTGCTCCGGTTTTGGTCATCCGCTTCCAAAACAATCCGCCGACAAACGCCGGCAGAAACGCCGCTGCGCACATCCCAAAAAATATTGCCGTTGCACGGGCGACAATATAGCCGCCCCGGTTTTTGTAACTAAATAGCACGGCTATCAGAATACCGATAATAATGCCGATTTTAGTGACCCATAGCCCCTTGCCTGCCCTGCCCGGCATTTGTTCGTAGATATCCCGGCCAATACTGGTGCCCACGGCATGCAATTGGCTGGACAGCGTACTCATCGCCGCCGACAGCAGCGTCAGCAAAAACAACAGTCCAAACCAGGACGGCATTGCACTGGTGATAAACTTCGGGATAATCGAATCCGAGTTGAACAT
>CAZVXR010000338.1:0-11088 GCA_964630865.1 uncultured Pirellulales bacterium
CAAAATACGTCTTCACCCAAAAACAGAAAAATTCCACTTCTGAATTCAGACTTCTGACTTCTTTTTTAAATCCTGTTTATCCTGTAAATCCTGTCTAAAAATTGAAAATCAAAAATGGAAAATTGAAAATTCCCTCAATACCTCCCTCCCGTCTTCGTCGGCTTGCGCAAATAATTCACAAAAAAATACCGCAGCGCATCAATTGGGTGGTCGTACACGCCATCCTTTTTCGGTGTCTCTTTCGGCATCTGTGCCACATTCGCCGGATAATGATAACACCGCATCGCCTCGATCAGCTTGCCGCATTTCGGATCGATCACCAATTTCGATGAATTATCACCCGCCTTTAGCGCAGCCCGAACCAGCTCAACACCCTCATCAATCATACTCGGACGATACAAACACCGAATCCCCATGCCATGCAATTCCTCCACCGGACTGGTCCCCGTAACCTGACTATGCTGCGCCCCCGCCGGATCGCAAAACGCTTTCGTAATCGCATCCACCCCGCCCGGCGTCCGCGCAAGCACCGCCTTGCCATGCCGGACAATCCCTTCGCGTGTCTGCATGTACTCATCGATCACACGCACCGTCCCATCACCGCCAACCTGCACCCACAGACACACAAACGGGCTGGTATATCCAAAATCCATCGCCAGATACAGCGGCAGCGATGGATCATACGCCGCCTTTCGCACATGCAATTCCGGATTGAACGTATCGAACACCACGCCGTCCAATCGCGGCCTTAGACACAGCATCTCCGATTCAAACCCCGCCCGGCTGCTCCGCCGCATCTGGTCGATCACATCGTCGATCTTCAAATACCCTGCCGCGTTCTTCGCCTTGCCCGCGCAATCCCCCCACAGCGGACATTGCGAGCACTCCCGACCCATACACCGCTCAATGGCTTCCCAAACGCACCAGCGAAACACCCGCCGCTGCGATTCCGTCGCCCCGTCAATCAGCCGCTGCATCACACCATACGGCTGATGCATCGTGCTGAATACCTCCATCGCCCCGCGAATCCCCTCCCGGCTTTTCGTGATAAACTGCGACGCCTTAAACACATCCTCCCGAAACAGCTCCGCCTCATCGCACCGCAGCTTGTGAATATGCACCCCGCGCACATCCCGCACCGAATGCGACAAAAGCCGCACCTCCGACCCATTCTGAAACCGGCACCGTCCCACGCGAAGCTTCCCCTCAAGCAGTTCCCGGTACTCATCCCGCATCGCATCATCGCTGAAATAATCATACATCAAGCTCGACTGCTCCAGCGACCCGGCCAAAATCCGCACCCGGCAGCCCGGCTTAAACACACAATCCAGCAGCGTCGCAATCGCCGCCATCCGCGTCTTACCCCCGCCGCGCCCCGCCCAGACAATACAGTCCGCAGACTCCTCAGCGCGCACCGCCTCCGGCAAGTCCGCAAAATCCGCACTGTACGAATACCACAAATAATCCATCGGTGCATCATGCCCCGCGCACACCGCCACCTGTGGCACATCCACCCCCAAATGCTCCCTCACATAAGAATGCAACTCCCCCTTAGCCCCCGGCCGCCCCGCAAAAGCTCTCCCTTTGTCATTCCCGCGCAGGCGGGAATCCATAACATCCATCTCCATAAAATCTCCTTCTAATTTTACATTTTACACTTTACAATTTATAGTTTATAATTAACCAAAATGAAAAATCGAAAAATAAAAACAAAGATCGTCCTTGTCGCCCTATGTGCCTTGCTTGCCGCAATCGCTGTTTACAGGATAGCATTGTTTGTCCCAACCCCCTCTGCAACTCAGAAAGTTGAAAATGGAAAATGGAAAATGGAAAATACGCAAACCTATCGTGCCAAACGCCTATCCGCCCCGCTGACCATCGATGCCAACTGGGACAAGCCCCAGTGGAACGCCGTACAACCCGCGACGCTGACTTTGTTTATGGGCGACAAACCCGCGCATTTTCCAAAGACCCAGTTCAAAGTCGCTTATGACGCGAACAATGTCTATGTCATCTTCCGCGTCGAAGACAATTACGTCCGCGCCGTCCAGCAAGGCTACCACGCCCCAGTCTGTTCCGACAGTTGCGTCGAATTTTTCTTCACCCCCGGCACGGACATCGCGAAAGGCTACTTCAACCTCGAAACCAACTGCGGCGGCACAATCCTGTTCAACCATCAGATCGCCCGCGGTGTCAATGTGAAAAAACTTGCACCCGCCGACCTCGATACCATCGAAATCGCCCACTCGCAGCCGACCATCGTTGACCCCGAAATCCAAACGCCGACCACATGGACGCTCGAATACCGTCTGCCCATCGCAATCCTCAAAAAATACACCCCCATCGTCAAACCCGCCCCCGGCGTAACATGGAAAGCCAACTTCTACAAATGTGCCGACAAAACCTCCCATCCCCACTGGCTGACCTGGTCGCTCGTCGACCTGCCAAAACCCAACTTCCACCGCCCCGATTTCTTCGGCGACCTGATCTTCGAATAATTTATTTGACGCCCATCATTCTTAAAATGGAAAATTGAAAATGGACAATGGAATTTTTCTCCATCGTCCATCGTCAATCGACCCTCGTCAATCCCCTTTCTCCTCTACCACCCTCTTTAGCGCTTTCGCCTTTTTCCGCGCTTCGCGCAAAAACTTCACCGCCCGCGCCCCATACACCCCGCCCATAAGCCCCGCCAGCGCCAATCCAAACTCCATCGCCCCATCGGCAACCTGCCACACATCCGGCCGCTCAAGGCTCTGCTCGGTCGCCGTTTTCGCAGCCTCCGCGCCGCATCCATTCAAAATCGCCTCCGCACTCTCCGCCGCAGGCAATTGCGCAGGCAGCCCATAATCGACCACAAACGCCCGGCTTTGCTCTGCAGCCAGCCCCGTCAGCCCACGCAACTGAGCCGAAGTCTGCTCGCGCCCCGCCAGTTCCGCCGCCATCGCCGCCCCCCGCCAGTGCAAATACGCATTCTGCTTCTGTTCCTCCCGCGGCGCAAATCGCAGCCCATCGCACCCGCACAAAACCACACTTGCCACTACCATACCACACACGATCTTTTTCATAAAATTCTCCTTCCACTGTTTTGTCCAATGTAGCCGAAGCATCTTGCTTCGGTTAAATCTCTATGCCGCTCGCGGCATTCCGCTTTTCAATCTAAAATACTCAATATCCAATTTACAATTTACAATTTTCCCCTTGCTTTCTTTGCCGACCAACAGATATAATCCAGACCTAAACAGGATGTTGTTTATCCCAAGGAGCTGATAACGATGATTAAATTCCACTGCCCATCCTGCAGCCAAAAACTCGGCGTCCCCGACGACTACGCCGGCAAACGCATCCGCTGCAGCAAATGCAGCCAGCCAACTCTCGTCCCCCGACCCGAAATCGCCCTACCCCCCACCGAAGCAAAATCCCAAACAACGGGTGCCACGTTTTTCGGAGAAAAACAGGCCGGAAATACAAACCCCGCCTCACCCTCAATCGAACTCCAGCCGCACTCCTCCGGCTTTGAATCCATCAACCTCCCCCTGCCGGATCCAAATCTCGAAACCATTCGCTACGCCTCCCGAATGCGAGCCGAGCGTGAGGAACAGACCGCACCCATCAAACCCAAACGCAACGCAAATATGCCCGACGAAACCGCCCCCAAACCCCACTGGTACTGGCCGTTTCTTTTTCCCATCAAAGGCGCAGCCCTCGGTATGATCGGCGTATTTATCCTATGCGAAGTGGTTCTCGGTTTTGTGGCAATGCTGCCGATTATATTCATCGGTCTTGTCGCGGCAATTCTGATGGTCATCGTCCGTGCCTATATCTATTGGTATCTGTACTTATGCGTCCAGACCGCCGCCTCAGGAGAACTCAAATCTCCCGATATTTTGCAGGAAGACGAAGGCAGCGTCCGCGATATGATCAATCGAATGCTGCGAATGGGCGCCGCCAGTTTCGTTTGTTTCGCCCCGGCGGTCATCTATCTCAGCTGGAAAATTTCTAAATTGGCACAGGATGACCACAATTGGAGCAACCAAATTGACAGCATATTCTGGACCATCCTTGCCGCGGGACTGTTTATTTTCCCAATGGCGCTGCTGTCGGTCATTATGAATGATTCGCTTGCTGGCCTAAATCCTGTGCCGATTGTGTGGTCGATTGTGAAAATGCCCATAAAATACATCATTCTGGTCGCCTGTTTTTCCATTCCATTGGGACTATCGCTGGTAACCAATACCTTTTCAGACCAACTTGGTTATTGGTTCGCCCTGCCCGCAGAAGCAATTTCATACTACCTCGCCTTTGTCGGAGCCGCCATGCTCGGCCGCTTCTTCTACCTCAACGAACAACGCCTTAACTGGGACATATAGACCCGTAGGATGGGCTTTAGCCCATCAAAACATGTTTCAGTCCCGAAGGGACGACATAAAATAGCCGGCGGTAGAAACCGCCGGAACACTACTCCTCAAAATCCAAAGCCCCAGCGAGCCTGCCCCCGCGAAAGCGTGGGGGGGCGACACAGCCTCTCTTCCCGTTCTTCATGGTGAAAAATAAAATAGGAAAACTCCCACAAACTAAGAACTATGAACCTTGTTCCCGCGCAGGCGGGAATCTGAACTAAGACCTTTTTTATCTCTGTGGCAAAAAAATTTACAATTTACAATTTACAATCTATAATTTCCCCGGTATAATCGCATTGTTGACTGAAAAATCATAATACACCGCCCATTTTGGAAAGGACAATGTATGGCTAAAAGTCACGATGTAAAGAAAGACGTCAAAAAGAAAGCTCAAAAGAGTCTCAAAGAAAAGCGTGCCGAGAAAAAAGCCAAAAAATCAGGCATGTAAGCGGCAAAGAATTATTTTTCGCGAAAGGCGGGTCATCATCCACCCCGCCTTTTTTTATTTCCCTAACTCTCCCACTTTTCCCGTAGAATCGACTTTAGCCCATCAAATCACCGCGTGTTCGCCCCAGTGTAGCCGAAGCATCTTGCTTCGGAAAGAATTCCATGCCGTAGGCATTCCTCTTTCCAATCTACAATCTACAATTATTTAATTTGACTTTCCCCCCTGCCCCCATACAATCAATGCAAATTAACCCGTAAGGAGACTGGTATGAAGGACAAATTACCGCCGTCACGGTTTCGCAGGCAGCTTAAGGATCAACTGCCCATCCTCGAATCTGAAAACCTGATCACCCCCCAGCAATCCGCCGCCCTGTTTGCCCGCTACAAACTCGACGCGCTAAGCTCCGAAGCAATGAATACCCTGCTGACCGTCATCTACACCATCGGCTCAGTCCTCATCGGCATCGGCATTATCAGCTTTGTCGCCGCCCACTGGAACGATATCGGCCGCACCACCAAAATCATCATGATTTTCGCCGCCATGCTCGCCGCCCACGGCACAGGTTTCTACCTCTGGCAAATCCGCGGCGTATATCCCAAACTCGGCCATACGCTGGTTCTCTTGGGAACCCTCATCTTCGGAGCCAACATCGGCCTGATGGCACAAATCTTCCACACCTCCGGCAGCACCTTCAATGCGTTTTTTGCATGGTCAATCGGCGCCATCCTCGTAGCCTATGCCACCCAAAGCGCCCCCAACGCCGTCCTGGCAATCTTCGTCGCAATCCTGGCGGTCTTCTTCAGTATGGAAAGCTATCCCCACCAGCTTCCCTACTGGTTCCCTCTGGCCGCAATGGTCATGTTCGCCCCGTTCATTTACTATACCAAATCCCGCTGGGCCTTGTGTCCATTTTTGCTGCTGATGACGATTGCTATGCCATTTACTCTCGCCCAGCACAATATAGACGAATCCGGCGTTGTCATCGGCTTTGCCCTGTCCGGCCTATTGTTCTTTAGCTGGGGCTGTGCCAGTCACCAGGGACAAGCTACACAATTTATTTCCCGTCCCGCATGGACTTTCGGCGTTTTTAACGCTTCCGCCGCCGCGTATCTATTCTCATTTCACGACCTCAGCGAACACATGATTCTCCGCACAAACGATTTTGCTTTTACGAAATATCCGGGTATATGGGTCGTCATAGCAATTATCCTGTTGTTATCACTGGCTTTAATAGGAATATCGTTTTCCAAACGGACAAAACCTATCCAGTCCATGATGCTGTGCCTGATTGCGGCCAACCTTTTCGCCATCGTCCTGCTGCCGCATTTCGTATCATTCTTTGAAATCGTCCTCGTCGCCAACCTGATATTTGCCCTGATGACTATCCTGCTGTTTATCGCCAGCTTTACCTATGAAGACCGGCGTATCTTCTGGGCCGCCGTCCTGATGTCAGCCCTGCTGATTCTAAGCCGTACCCTCGAATACGAAACTGAATTGCTCATCAAAGCCGTCATCTTCATCGCCTGCGGCGTCGGCATCATCGTCGCCGGCATACTATTCGAACGCTTCCTCAAAGCAAGGAGACTTTCCAATGCTTAAAAAAACAGCCCTATTTCTAATCGCCGTCGCCATCCAGATGCTCATCGTCGCCGCCGTCCCCGCCAAGCAAATCTACACCCGTATGACCGGCCGACTGATCACCATCAAAACCGCCCCCGTGGACCCCTACAACATCCTCAGCGGCTACTATGTAACGCTCGGCTATCAAATCTCCACCCCGCCGCTGGCCGACTCCAATTCACAAACCGATTGGCGACCCTCTCCGGCCTATGTCATCCTCAAAGAAGACCCCAACGGCGTATGGGTCATCGATTCCGTCCACAAGCAAAAGCCCGACAGCATCCCGCAAAATAACGTCCTTATTAAAGGAAAATCCACCTATCGGCGAATCGAATACGGCATCGAAAGCTATTACATCCCCGAAGCAAAACGCAGCGCCATCGAACACGACCTGCGCAACAATCGCGACAACACCTACGCCCAAATCAAAGTGGACAACTTCGGCAATGCCGCCCTAATGAATCTCCGCATCGGCCAAACCACCTACGAATACTAACCCTCTTAACTTGTCAAAGAGCGATGCCTGTTGGGAGTACAGGCTTTAGCCTGCTGAAATTCCCATGCCGTAGGCATTCTATTTTTCATTCTACAATATACAATTTTCAATCTACAAAACTCTCCATACGCGGGCTTTTTCCTATTGACTTCTTTTGAATTGATGTTACAATAATATTAATTGAAAAGGAGAAAATATATGAGAAAGACATATTTAACCATCGCACTGCTTTTCGTTTCCACGATAACTTCCTATGGTCAAACGACTTATTTCCTTGTCGCCGATTTCGACCCCAACTTCCGCACTGACAGCTATGTCCTGCCCCTGACCGCGCCGAATGACATCGCCCACGCCCGGGACCTCATCGCCAACGGCCCCGGCGTCGGAACACCTCTCGTTGTTGCCGACATCGTATGCGGCGCCGACGGCATCAACCGTAATTTCCTGTCCCCATCCAAAAACCAATGGCTGTGGCACATTACCCAGTTTACCGGTTTTGCGGACATGACGATAGAAATCCTCGACGGCAGTCCGACAATGGTCAATAATGATTGTACGTGGTGGATGACTAACACCGGCGGTAAAATCGGCTTTTGGAACCATACAGTCATCGCCGAAATCGGCGAGAATCCAAAACCCTGGCAAGGCAATCTGAATACCGACCAGGCCGTCAATTTTGTGGATTTAAATGTTTTATCACAGTTCTGGGACAATGCTTCCTGTGTTTCTCCATCTTGGTGTTCTGGTGCAGATATGAATCACGACCACAGCGTAAACTTGGCCGACCTGGAACTGTTTGCGCAGACCTGGCTAACCGCCTATCCTGGCTGGCCGAGGTGGTTTTCTGCCTGGTCATGCCCACGCCAATGTCACGGTGATGCAGATTGTCAAGGAACCGGTATCGGCAGTAGCAAGATTTGGGTAACCGCCGCAGATTTAGCTCCTCTTACGGCGCTTTACGGACATTTGCCTGTATTCTGTGGAAATTTATATTATAATCCAAGCATCGATTTCGATCGTGACTGCGACATTGATGATGACGATATCACTATAATCGAGCGATGGTTCATGGAACCCGGGGTTCCGGCCGACTGCCCTACCCAGCCCTGATAAAATCATCCAGACAGACCCTTTTCAACTTATCAAACAACCAATCTTCAACATATTGTGCCAACGTCAAATTTATTTGGCGGTGGTTTTTTATCCCGCAAATCCTGTTGATCCTGTCTAAAAATAAGAAACTCGTTACCTTTTTCCCTTTTCCATTTGCCTTATCCGGTACTCATGCGCCACCACCGTATCGCCAAGCCGTTCGGCCTTGTCGCACAGTTTCTCCTGCGTCTGCAAAAGCTGTTTGACATCCCGCCCCAGCGAATCCAACTGCCGCTGAAGATTAAACCAACTACCCACAATCAGCCCGGCCAGCATCAGTAGCTGCACCACCCCCGACACATTCACCCGCCTTTCAAACCGCCACCGTTCCATAATAGCTCCTTTCCATTTTTCAATACCCAGTTTGCTTTGTAAAAATTCTTTTTTAGACCCGGCAGGGTCGTAAGTTTCATAGCCGGAGGTGTAAACCTCCGGAAAGAAAGACTTTCTTTTTCTTTAAGCCCCGAAAGGGCGAAAGGTTTTGAACTTTTCTAAATTGAAAATTGAAAATCGAAAATGGAAAATTCATTCCCTCTCCAATCTCACGTCTCCGCCCGCCATCTCTGTCCGCCAACCGTTCGCATCCAGCGCAACCCGCGCCCGGCTGCGGGCGGCGTAATACATCGCCGTATAATACTCCCGCTTGAGCGCGTATGTTTTCTGCTCCGCATCCGCCCCCGACATTGCCGCGAAAATCATCGCAAGCGTCCGATAGACGCTAACCGCCCGCAGCGGCGTAGCATCCACAATCTGCTCAACGCTGTATTCCGCATCGGCACACCCCGGCCGAATACCAAACCACCCGGCGATCTCAACCATAGCCTGCCCCGCCTGCGGAGCAAACGTAACAACCCGATAAATCAGCCCCGATGCACTGCCAATTGGAATTGCTGCTTGCGCACTATCCGCACGCACCACAGACAAAGTAAGCTGCGTGGCCGAATTAACAGAAACAATCTCATACCCCGCGTTGATAGTCCCATCGAGCGATTGCAAAGTAATCACCCCGCCGCCAGTAACCCCCTTGCTGATAAAACTCTCCCCCGAAGCCGTAAACACCGTCCCATTGAGTACCCCATTAGCCCCCTTGCAAAGCGTCTGCCCCGCAAACTCAGTAAACCCAAACACCCCAGGCTCCACCTTCACCAAATCCACATCCATAGAAAATAAGTCCATAAAATCTCCCTTCTGGATTGACGATTGCCGACTTTCGATTGATAACCTTCAATCGTCCATCGACAACCGTCAATAATTCAGCCTTATGCTTTCGACAGGCCTTTGATCAGGCCGTGGGCGGCTTCGTTCTTGAGTTCGAGCGTGTATTCGCCGATCAGTTCGCCGGTTTCGTAGTCGCCGGTGGAAGCCAGCGGCTTGAAGTGAAAACTTCGCCCGGCAAGCGGCATTACGCTGATGCGCGATGAGTCCAGCAGCAGCGCCATATCCTGCGGCATCCAGCGGGTCGTAACCACGCGGCAAACGCCGAAGTCGCTTTGATACACACTAACCGCATCGCGATAGGTCGTATCGTCGGCGGCATAGCTCCGTTGGCCGGTCAGGAACGCATTGATTCTGCGTTTCTGGAAACCGTTAACGACAATCAAGTCGATATTGCTGGAGCTATTTTCCCAGATTTTGCGAAGGGCATAATTGAGCTTAGCTTCGTCCAGATCGTTGCCCGACGGGAAACCCACCTGGCCGGTACTGAAGATATTGGTAGCAAGATGTCGGATAATCCCCTTCATCGTTCGGCGGACGGTGTCGCTGCCCTGCGGGTTTGCGGCGGGTTGGCCGCCATTGATGACGGTGTTTTCCAAATCACGCAGCAGTTCACGCAGGCGTTCCTGCTTTTGGTAATCCATTTCGTCGGCAATGCCCAGTTGGCTGGCCGCGATATCCGAGCCGCTGACTTCGACGGCGGCGGTGAAAATCTGCGCAAAGTTGCCGCGCCGCTGGCGAATGGTAAATCGCGCCGTCGGTTTGTCAGCACCCTCCAGCGCGGCATTGCCGAGAATGTTGATTTCTTTGCCGTCGGCGATCGCTTCGGCGGTCGTGCCGGCGTAGCCGCGAACAACCGTCAGCGTATTGCTGCTGACATTGCTTACGAGCATCAGTTCGCGCGAGCCTTCGACCTGAATCTGGTCGCCGATGCGGAACCGGCTGCCGTGCGCGACATCGAACGATGTCTCAGTCGTCGGATTGCTGATCGATTCATCATCAATCACATCCTTATTCGGCAGCAGCTCGTCTTCCATCCATTGATGATACGTGCTGACGGCGGCACGGACAGGGTCGCCGAGCGCATCCAGCAGCGGGGTCTCATACGGCGAGACAATCCCAATCAAATCCGACACGTCCTCGACCAGTTCGGGCAAGGTTGTTCCTGCGGTGTACGTTGCTTTTCCTGTAAATGACATTGTGTTACTCCTTAAATAAAGATCGTAGTTCGTAGTTTTTTAAATTCCGTTGCGTTTGAGTTTCATATAGTGCATTAACTGTGTCCGGTTTGGATTCCTTGCCGCCGTGCTGGCAGCGGTTTGCAGACGCTTATGCGTCGGCAAAACCTTCTCTGCCTTGCTCCGGGTCGAAAGCATCGCCCCCGCAGCCATCTGCTCCTGCAATTCTGCTTGTTTACGTTCGATTTCCTCCAATCGTTTTTGTGCTTCAGCTTGCTCCTGTTCTGCCGCCTGTGTTTCGGTTGTTTCGTTCATACCAATTTCTCCTTTGTAAAAATATTTTTTCGTTTAAGGTAGCCGAAGCATCTTGCTTCGGATAAAACACTATCCGCCCTTGGCGGATTCGAATTTAATCTATTCCGAAGCTGGAAGCTTCGGCCACCTTTTATAATTCCGAAGCAAGATGCTTCGGCTACACTGTTTTGTACCCTATTCACTTGTAAAAAAGCAACGATTGGTCAGTTTAAGCCGACCCTGTGAAAATTTAACTTTGTTCGTAGCCGAGGTCGGCGAGGATTT
>CAZVXR010000339.1:0-6963 GCA_964630865.1 uncultured Pirellulales bacterium
GGCTTAGGTGGATTGGCTTTACGATACAGGAAACGGTAGGGGCTTTCCCTTTTTTACTTTTATTCTTTTACACTTTACCGGAGGCGGCTTTCAATAAAAGCTGCCTCCGTTTCTTTATCCTGTCAAGCCCATC
Organism: uncultured Pirellulales bacterium; assembly: GCA_964630865.1. Taxonomy (GTDB): domain Bacteria; phylum Planctomycetota; class Phycisphaerae; order Sedimentisphaerales; family Anaerohalosphaeraceae; genus Anaeroglomus. The sequence goes on from CAZVXR010000339.1 coordinate 134, forward strand.
GAACATATCTTATTTTGGGTTCTGGATTACAAGTTGTGAAAATGGCAAGGCTTATCACAATAAACACAGTATCCCATAAACAGTATCGGCTGAGTATATATTGTTTGACGTATCAGGTCTTTTTCGGTAGAATTTCGCCTTAAATAACGTATCAGGAAAGGAACTTATGGCTCGTAAAGGTATCATTTTGGCAGGCGGCAGCGGCACGCGGCTTTATCCGGCGACGCGGACAGTCAGTAAGCAGCTTTTGCCTATTTATGATAAACCGATGGTTTATTATCCGCTGACGACACTGATGCTGGCGGGGATTCAGGAAATTTTGGTCATTTCCACGCCGCATGATACGCCCTTGTATCGCGAATTGCTGGGCGACGGCAGCCAGTGGGGTGTTTCGATTGAGTACGCCGTTCAGCCTAAGCCGGAAGGACTGGCGCAGGCGTTTATCATCGGCAAAGACTTTGTCAATGGTGGTCCGGCGTGTCTGATTCTGGGCGATAATATTTTTTATGGGCAGGGATTAACGCCGTCGCTGCGGAATGCTTACGCAACGGCGGATGGGGCGACGATTTTCGGATATTGGGTTCGCGATCCGGAACGGTATGGAGTGATTGAATTTGATGCCAGCGACAAGGTGTTAAGCATCGAAGAAAAGCCTGCCAAACCGAAGTCCAATTATGCGGCAGTAGGGTTGTATTTCTATGATAAACAGATTACCGATATCGCCGCGTCGATTAAACCTTCGGCACGCGGTGAATTGGAAATTACGGATGTCAATAAAGAATACCTCAAACGCGGTAGTCTGCGGGCTGAGCTGCTCAGTCGCGGAATCGCGTGGTTAGATACCGGAACGCACGAATCGATGCTTCAGGCAAGCAATTTCGTCCAGACGGTTCAGCAGCGGCAGGGATTGATGATCGCCTGCCCTGAGGAAATCGCGTTTCGGATGAAATGGATCGACGCCGAAAAAGTCCTGAAACAGGCAGAACCGTTGAAGAAAAATGAATACGGCCAGTACCTTATTCACCTGGTCAATGGAACGATCAAATGAACCGCATCGAAACCGACATTCCCGGCGTAATTATACTTGAGCCGAAAGTGTTTGGTGACGCGCGGGGATTTTTTATGGAAACCTTCAGCGCCAAACGCTATCAAGAGGCCGGAATTGTCGGGCAATTCGTGCAGGACAATATCTCTTTTTCGCAGCGCGGCGTGTTACGCGGCCTGCATTTCCAAAACCCCAATAGTCAGGGCAAATTGGTCGAAGTGTTTGTTGGCGAGGTGTTTGATGTGGCCGTCGATATCCGCTTGGGATCGCCGACATTCGGCAAGTGGGTGGGAGCGGTTTTGTCGGCGGATAATCACAGGCAATTTTTTGTTCCCGCGGGCTTTGCTCATGGTTTTTGCGTGCTGAGCGAAACAGCGTTATTCCATTACAAATGCACAGACTATTACAATCCTGCTGCCGAAGGCGGAATCAGCTGGAATGACGCCGATATTGCGATTGACTGGCCGATTCCAAATCCGCAGCTTTCGGCCAAAGACGCCGCGTATGGGAGATTGAAAGAGTTCCCCAAAGAGCAATTGCCGGTTTATGCAGGGGGAAAATAGCATGAATGGCAGGGTGGTTGTTCTGGGTGCAAAAGGGATGCTGGGTGTGGACTTGATGGCAGAGTTGTCCAGTGCCCAAATTCCGGCAGTGGGATACGATTTGCCGGAGTGTAATATCGTTAATTCTGAGGATGTTGTCCGAGCGATTCAAAACGCTTCGGTCATTATCAATTGCGCCGCCTATACTAATGTGGAAAAAGCCGAAAGCGAAAAAGAGACAGCTTTTCGCGTGAATGGCGAGGCGGTCGGCAAGCTGGGACTGCTTGCCAAAGCGAAAAATATTCCCATTTTGCATATCAGTACGGATTTTGTCTTTGACGGGATGCAGGATAGACCCTATAGGGAAACCGATAGCGCTAATCCTGTCAGTGCCTACGGCGCCAGCAAATACGCCGGGGAGCAGGCGCTGGCTGCTTCGGGATGCCGGGCCTGTATTGTCCGAGTGCAATGGACTTACGGTAAAAATGGTGTAAACTTCATCAAAAAATTGCTCGACGCCGCCACCGCAGGCAAGCCGCTTCGGGTCGTCGATGATCAGATGGGTTCGCCTACGGCAACGACGGCAGTTGCCGAAATCCTGCGCCGGATGATTCAATTGCCGACATTCCCGCAAGGTATTTATCACCTTGCCGCCGGCGGTTATGTCAGTCGATATGAAATGGCGGAATTTTTATTTTCCGGCCTGAAAATGAATGTTAATTTAACCCCGTGCAAAACCAGCGATTTTCCCTCTGCGGCCAGGCGTCCCCTCAATAGCTGTTTTGACTGTGCCAAGCTGGAAAAAATGCTGAATACTAAAATAGATTCATGGCAGACGATGCTGACCCATTACCTGGAGACATTATGAGAACAATCTTAGTTACCGGCGGGGCCGGATTTATCGGCAGCAATTTCGTGCGAATGGTTTTGACCGAGCAGTCCAATATTCGCATTGTCAATTTGGATAATCTGACCTATGCGGGTAATCTGGAAAGCCTTGGCGAGTACCTCAATCACCCGAACCACATTTTTGTTAAAGGTGACATCTGCGACGGCAAATTAGTCGATGAATTAGTCGTTAAGAACAAAATTGACGCGATCGTCAATTTCGCCGCCGAAAGCCATGTCGATCGCTCCCTCGTTGAGCCGGGCATCTTCATTCAGACCAACGTAACCGGCACGCTGAATCTGCTGAAAGTCGCCTTAGATCACAAGCTGGAGCGATTTTTGCAGGTTTCGACCGACGAAGTCTATGGTTCGCTTGGAGCCGAAGGGTTTTTCACGGAAACAACGCCGCTAAGTCCCAATTCGCCCTATTCGGCCAGCAAAGCCTCAGCTGATATGCTGGTTAACGCCTTTGGTCATAGCTGGGGGCTGCGGTACAATATCACGCGCTGCTCAAACAACTACGGGCCGTATCAATTCCCCGAAAAAATGATTCCATTGATGATTAACAATGCCCTGAATGACAAAGACCTGCCGATGTATGGCGACGGTCTCTATATTCGCGACTGGCTGTATGTCTATGACCACTGCACGGCCATCTGGAAAGTCCTGACGCAGGCCCAGCCGGGTACGGTCTATAACGTCGGCGGCAACAATGAAAAAACCAATCTCGAAGTGGTGGGCATTATTCTGCAGCGTCTGGGCAAACCCGCCTCGCTCATTAAGTATGTCAAAGATCGTCCCGGCCACGACCGCCGTTATGCGATTGATTCGAGCAAGATGATGAATGAATTGGGCTGGCGTCCTTCGGTGACTTTTGAGCAGGGTATCGTCAAAACCATCGACTGGTATCTGGCCAATACCGCATGGCTAAATCATATTGTTTCCGGACAATATCAGCAATACTACCAGAGTATGTACAGTAATCGATAATTAAGGGTGCATTCTTGTGTCGGGCTATTCTTGGCGGAAAGCTTTTATTCCTGCATTCCTGTATACCTGTATGCCTACCTAATTTGCCCCTTGACCATTCAGCCTTTCTGGATTACACTTCTCGCTTTCTTTGGAAAGGCAAAATTAAGGAATGAGCAATAAAACAACAGATTTATCCGCGTTTAAGCGGGTTTTGGGTTATGTCTGGCCGCAGAAGACGTCGCTGTTTGCCCTGTTTTTTTGGGTTATTGTTATTTCCTTGATGTTTACGGCCAGCTTCCTGACCATCATTCCACTGCTCAAGGTCATGATGGAAGAAGAGGGACTCCACAGTTGGGTTGACCGCAAAATTTGCAACGGCCGCTATGGAATGGATTTTTATGTCCCGAGCCGCAGTGATTTCAAAGATAAATCCTCAAACAAAGTACAGTATCTTCAGGTTAATCGTATCAAGGAAAAGAACGGCTGGCCTATCAAGCAGCCAACCTGGGCTTCTCTTGCCGAATTGCAGGAGGGTGACTGGGTTGTTGCCGTGATTGGCGACCCGTCCTTGGAACCGCAAACGGCTCCGGGTAAAATGCTCGAACTGCTGGCCACGATTGAAACCGAAAAAAACATAACCCTTAAGGTTCGTCGGCTTCAGGACATAGATAATGTTGAGACACTGTTAATCACACGGGCCGTACCGAAAAACCCCTTTTACACGGATTGGGCTCAGTGGTTGCTTCATTTTATCCCTCGTAATGAAAACAGACAGAGCGTCCTGTCGGCAATGACGGTTGTGATTGTCGTGATGATTGTGGTTACGATTTTGCGGTGCTGGGCAAAATTTTATCAATCCTTTCTGGCGGAAAAAATTGTTACCATTGCCAATACAAAACTGCGTGAAGACGTCTTTCGCCATGTGATGTTTATGCCGGTAGGCTTTTTTGCCTCGCACGGCACCAGCGACACCACCAGCCGCATTATCGGCGATGTGGCCCAGAGCGGCAAGGGGATTAAAGTGCTTTTTGGCAAAGCGCTGCGCGAACCGATGATTGCAGTCGGCGCTCTGGTTGGTGCGTTTATTATCAGTTGGAAGTTGACGCTGATTTTTATGGGGTCGGCTCCACTGGTTATCGGCGTCATTGCCATTCTCGGTAAAAAGATGAAAAAGGCCTCCAAGAAATCTTTGGTTACTTCCGCCCAGATGCTTGGCCGTATTCAGGAAGCCATCAATGCTCTCCGCGTCGTGAAAGTCTATAATCGGCAGAAATGGGAAATCGAACAATATGAAAAGACCAACCAGACACTGTTGAAGTACAGCTTAAGAATGTCCAAGATCGACGCGATGACCAGTCCGATTATGGACGCTCTCGGGATGATTACCGGCGGCGGCGTTATTCTCTTGGGAGCGGCCTGGGTAACCTATCAATATGATGGAATGCAGTCCAGCTCATTCTTTGCCTTGCTCGCCGGGCTGGGTATTGCCGCCGAGTCGGTTCGCAAGGTCAGCGATGTCTGGAATATCCTTCAGCAGTCCAATGCCGCCGCCGAGCGCGTCTTTGCCGTGATTGACGAGGATAGAGAAAAAGAAGCGTCCAATGCATATCACTTAAATCCATTGACTAAGGATATCGAATTTCGCGATATTACCTTTACCTATCCCAATGCTCCGGCTCCATCGCTGACCAGCGTTAATCTCAAAGTCCCCGCAGGCCAAACGGTTGCGGTCGTCGGTTCCAACGGTTCCGGCAAGACTACGCTCGTTAATCTGTTGCCCCGGTTTTATGACCCCGACAGCGGCAAGATTCTGATTGACGGCAATGACATCAGCCAGGTAACCCTTGCCGGCCTGCGTGATCAAATAGGTATGGTCACCCAGAGCGTGATGACATTTAATGATACCGTGGCAAACAATATCGCCTACGGCAAGCCGGACGCCACACGCGATGAAGTGATTGCTGCGGCCAAGAGGGCGTATGCTCATGAATTTATCGTTACGCTGCCGAATGGCTATGATTCGATGATTGGCGAGCTAAGCAGCGGCTTTAGCGGCGGTCAGCTCCAGCGCATTGTCATTGCCCGGGCGATACTGAAAAACCCAAAAATCCTGATTTTCGATGAGGCGATGAGTCAGGTCGATGCCGAAAGTGAGGCCAAAATCCACGCCGCTCTGGGCGATATTATGAAAAACCGGACCTGCTTTATGATTGCCCACCGCTTCAGCACGGTTATTTCCGCCGACCGGATTGTGGTGATGGATAAAGGCCGCATCGTCGCCGATGGCAAGCATCAGGACTTGATCAAAACCTGTCAGGTTTATAAAAATCTTTACGAAACGCAGTTGATGCCGTCGTAGTAAAGCGGTTTCTTTTTAGTGTCTTTTGTAAAAAAAATATGCTAAAAGCTAACAGCTAATAGCTAAAGGCTAAAAGCTAACTCAAGGCCGAAGGCCTGGCATAAAATAGCCGGCGGTGGAAACCGCCGGAAAAGGTTCAAAGAATACGAAAAGCCCCAGAGGGGCGACACAATTCGCGGTCATTGATATGGATTATAAAAAAACAGACAATACAATGCAGCGATGTATAACTCGGAGCTAACAACTAATAACGAGGAATAAATTGCAGCAGCCCAATACAACGCTATGTGTGGTCAACTATAAAACGCTTGACCTGACCCGGCTTTGCCTTCGCAGTATCCGCAAGTTCACCCATCCGCCGTATGAGGTGATTGTCGTCGATAATAATTCGCAGGATGCTTCGACGGAGTATCTGCGGCAGCTCAAGTGGATTCGCCTGATTGAGCGGACAGACAGTGCCAATGACAGCAGCGGGGGGTTCGCCCATGCTGCGGCGCTGGATTTAGCTTTGGCCCAGACGCAGACGGAGTTTTTTGTCTCACTGCATTCAGATACCTTTGTCCGGCGGAAGAATTGGCTGGGCGAATTGCTGGCGTTATTCGCCGGAGACCTGAAAATGGCCTGTGTCGGCGGCGGCAAAGTGGAACTATCGTCCGGCTGGCAGGATTGCTTCAAAAAACTAACCGATTTTAAGACCTTAAAACGAAAGCTGTTGCAAACACCTGATCCGCTGGGGATGTACCGCTACTACAACCGGTCCGTGTGCAGTATTTACCGAACAAATGTCTTGAAAAATGAGAGTCTTTCGTTTCTAATGGACCGCGAAAAAGGCTTAACTGTTGGCAAAAAGCTGTATTTCGAGCTGATAGACCGCGGCTATAAGACAGTCGAATTGTCCGACCGGGCGATGCGGCGGTATCTGTACCACTTAGCCCACGCCACCCAGGTCGTCAACGCTGGGCAGTATCGATTAAAGCAGAGAACCGTCAAAAAAATCAGCCGTCTGATCGACCAGATTATGCAG
>CAZVXR010000340.1:0-4828 GCA_964630865.1 uncultured Pirellulales bacterium
CGGCGATCATAGGTATCTGTGAACGATTAATTCCGACCGATTCTGAATCGGCCAGAGCAGCGCTCGAAGCGATTCAAGCGACAACGTTGAATATGGCGATTGAAGAGCAGGCAGAGCTTCTTCTTAAACAAACGGATTATATAACTGTCTGGGAAATGGATGGACCTTATACGGAATCAGGCAGCAGCGGACTGGCCTTGGACGCCGTCTTCGCTCCGGAAAAAGACCCGAATGCGGTTCAGTGGAAGCCTTTACCGAAGTCAGAGGACCATTCGAAATTTTGGTATATGGACCTCTTCAAGGCTCTCGGCGGCTTCAATCGGGTCGCTTATGTCCGAACCAGATTGGTCAGCGAACAGGAAACCGACGCCATTTTGGAGTTAGGCAGCGACGATGGCGTGAAAGTCTGGTTCAATGGGCAGATGGTCCATCGCAACAATGTGTCGCGCGGCGCTGTTCCGGGAAATGACAAAGTTTCTGTCCGGCTTGGCAAAGGCGAAAATAGCATGATGATGAAAATCACACAGGGCAGCAGCGAGTGGGGTTTTTGTCTGCGTGTTACCCACCCCGATGGCTCGCCAATGCGGGGACTGGTCGTTAAATAGCTTATTGACTTGAACTATATAAAGGTTTGGAGTATAAATACAGGTAATCGATAGACTGAGGCAGGTTGTCAGTATCAGGCTTGTTGTCTGGTAGTCTTGATGCAGTCCTCGATATGGTTAATAGTGAGGCGTAGAATGAATTCGAAACAAAATCAACAGTTGACCCGGCGGAATTTTCTGAGTTCGGCGGCTGCCAGCGCAGCCTTGTTTTCTTTTATTCCAGGTCGGATACTTGGAGCCGATGGCGAGCCCTCGGCCAACAACAAGCTCAATATCGCCGGCATCGGCGTTGGCGGGATGGGGTTGGGTAATATTAGAGAAGTGGCCGGAACTGAAAACATCGTCGCCCTGTGCGATGTGGATTGGGGTTATGCTGCTCACACTTTCAAGGAGTATCCAAATGCCAAAGCGTTCAAAGACTACCGCAAAATGCTGGATAAGATGGGCAAGGATATCGACGCGGTAATCATTGCCACACCTGACCATACCCACGCGGTCATCGCGATGGAGTGTATGCGGCGCGGCAAACACGTCTATGTCCAAAAGCCTTTAACGCGTACAGTCTATGAATCGAGAATACTGACCGAGGCGGCCCGCAAGTACAAAGTTATTACTCAGATGGGCAATCAGGGTCATAGCAGCGAAGACATTCGCCAGATATGTGAATGGATTTGGGATGGTGCGATTGGCCCGGTGCGCGAGGTGCATTCATGGACAAACCGGCCGATCTGGCCACAGGGGATAGATCGGCCAAAAGAGACACCACCTGTTCCGGATACGCTGGACTGGGACCTTTGGATTGGACCGTCGCCGATGCGCCCGTATCACCCCACTTACCATCCGGGGAACTGGCGTGCATGGCTGGATTTCGGCGCCGGGGCACTGGGCGATATGGGCTGCCATGTTATGGACCCGATCTTTTGGGCGTTGAAGCTGAAATATCCGGTCAGTGCTCAGGGCAGTTATGCGAACCCGGCATCCAATTGGGTGCGGGTAAATATGTCCGAAAGCTATCCGATAGGCTCTGTGATTCATCTGGAATATCCGGAACGCGAGGGGATGCCGGCGGTTAAGGTGCATTGGTATGACGGCGGCCTGCTGCCGGAGCGTCCGGAAGAACTTGAAGACGGACGGCGCATGGGTGACGGCGACGGCGGCGTGATTTTTGTCGGCGACAAAGGCAAGCTGATGTGCGGCTGCTATGCCAGACGTCCGGAGTTGATTCCTCTTTCGCGAATGCGGGAATACAAAAAGCCCGAACCGACACTGGAACGCATCACCACCAGCCATGAAATGAATTGGGTTAACGCCTGCAAAGACGGCAAACAAGCCACCTCGTCATTTGACTATGCCGGACCTTTCACGGAGATGCTGCTGATGGGCAATCTGTGCCTGTACCGTCCCGGAGAAAAGATTTTGTGGGATGGTGAAAATATGAAATGTACAAATATTCCTGAGCTGAATGCGAAGGTTAATACGCCGTATCGCGAAGGGTGGACACTGTAATTTCAGGAGCCAAAGAATGAAATACTTTTCTATGGGTATAATTGTCCTGCTGTTCTGTATATCCGGTATGATTTCTGCGTCTACGGAATCATCCTGTGTCGCAGCGCAAGATAAAGGAGTCATAATGCATCCTTCTACTGATGTATATGACGGCTGGCGTTTAGGCGTTCAGACGTGGTCGTTCAATCGGTTTACGCTCTTTGAAGCGATTGAAAAAACCCGGTCCTTGGGATTAAGCTGGATACAGGCATATCCCGGACAGCCGATTAGTCCTGATAACAAAACAGGTTTTGGGCCGGAGATGTCAGCGGAATTGCGAAAGCTGGTCAAAGATAAGCTTCGGGCCGAGTCCGTCCGTATATTTGCGTTTGGAGTGACCGGTATTCCCGTAGATGAGAGTCAAGCTCGAGGGTTGTTTGAGTTTGCTAAAGAAATGGGAATCGAGACTATTGCCACAGAGCCGGGCTTTGACCAATTTGAAGCAATTGACAAGTTGTGCCAAAAGTACCAGATCAAGATTGCCATTCACAACCATCCCAAGCCCAGCACTTATTGGGACCCCGATACTGTCCTGAAAATGTGTGAAGGTCGCAGCGCGTGGATTGGTGCTTGTGCAGATGTTGGGCATTGGGCACGCAGCGGATTAAATCCGGTTGAATGTCTTGCCAAACTGAAAGGCCGAATCCACGATGTCCACATCAAAGAAGTCGATATTCCGGAGCCCAAAGAGGGACAATGGGGTCGCGATGTGGTCTGGGGACAGGGACAGGGACGGATAAAGGGTGTGCTCGAAGAACTGCATCGTCAAGGATATATCGGTACGTTTTCAATCGAATATGAGGATAGTTGGGACAACAATCTGCCGCAGATTCGTCAGTCCGTCGCCTTTTTTGATTCGATTGCCTCGATATTGAAACCCTCTGGCTGGAAAGATCTGTTTGCTGCCGATTTGTCCAACGCCAAAGTGGAGCCCAAAAGCTGGGTTTTACAGGAAGGCGTGCTGGAATTGATGGGCGGGGGCGATATTTGGACAAAAGCTCAATATGGCGATTTTGTTCTGGATTTCGACTTTAGGCTTCAGGAACGTACCAACAGCGGCGTGTTTTTACGCTGCGGCAATCAGGAATGGATGCCCTGGGCGGAGGTACAGATCGCCGATTCGTTCGGACAAGAGATTTCACGGCATATCTGTGGGGCGATTTTTGACGTACAATCGCCGGCGGTCAATGCGGTGTTGCCTGCAGGGCAATGGAATCGGATGACGATTCGGGCTCAAGGGTCGCAGATTCAGGTACGGCTGAATAATCAGCAGATCATTGATATAAATCTGAACGAGTGGAAAGAGGCAGGCAAAAATCCAGACGGTTCTAATAACAAATTTAATATCGCCTATAAGGACCTGCCGCGTAAAGGATTTTTGGGTTTACAGGATCATCGCGATGGTACAAAGGTTTTGTATCGTAACGTAAAAATTAAAGAACTCTGATTGAAAGGGGTATGACAATTATGGATATGGGGTTAAATCGTCGTCAGTTTATGAGTACGACTGCCGCCATTGGCGCGGGTCTTTTTGTCGGAAATAGCGTTTTCGGACAAACCGATGGAGCCAAAGATGTAATCAATGTCGCATTGTTAGGAGCCGGCTCACAGGGGCAGATCTTGATGGACGCCGTCCTCAAACTCGGTGAAAATTCCGGCGTGCGGTTTGTGGCTGTTTGCGACATCTGGAAACAAATGAATCTATCGCGGGTTTCGCGCCGCTTAGACTCCTATAAGGCGCAGGGGCACAGAGGAACGCCGTATTCCGATTATAAAGAAATGCTGGACACGGAAAAAGACTTAGACGCGGTGATTGTTGCGACGCCGGATTTCTGGCATTCCGAGCATACGGTAGCATGTCTGGAAAAAGGGCTGCATGTCTATTGTGAAAAAGAAATGAGCAACACAGTTGATGGGGCACGTCGGATGGTCGAGGCGGCACGCAAATCCGGCAAACTGCTGCAAATTGGTCATCAGCGCCGCAGCAATCCACGCTATCGATACTGCTATGACAAATATATTCAAGAGGCAGGTCTGCTTGGACGCCTTACGACCATCAATGGACAGTGGAATCGCTCTAAGGCATCCTGTGAGGATATTGGCTGGCCAGAAGGACGTGAGATTGACGAGGCGACTCTCAATAAGTATGGCTTTAAAAATATGCATCAATTCTGCAATTGGCGTTGGTTTAAGGGGCTTGGCGGCGGCCCGATTGTAGATTTGGGCAGCCATCAAATCGATATTTATAGCTGGTTTTTGGATAGCCAGCCAAAAAGTGTGATTGCCAGCGGCGGGACTGACTATTGGAAGGGGCATGAATGGTACGATACGGTCATCGCGGTGTATGAGTATGCAACGCCGTCCGGGATTGTACGTGCGTCTTATCAGACGCTGACAACCAACAGCGCCAACGGCTATTTTGAGTCATTTATGGGTGACAAGGGAACGCTGCTGATTTCCGAATCAGCCAATCGCGGCAGCGTCTATCGTGAAAATTGGGTCAATGAAGAACAATGGCAGCCATGGGTTGACAAGGGATATCTGAAGAAAATCGAAGGCAAGCCGGCTGCGCCCAAAGCGGATGATGCAGTCTTGGATGTTCGTGAGGGGTCGTATGCACCTGCCGAATACAAGATTCCGGTAACGATGAATGTGCCGTATCACCAGCCGCATCTGGT
>CAZVXR010000341.1:0-6493 GCA_964630865.1 uncultured Pirellulales bacterium
TGTTTTGAAGCTAAAAACGATGTTTTTTGTGCGTTCACGGTCGAAATCCTTTCTAAAAACCGGTAGTACTACCGCTTTTTTAAACAAGGTTACGGCCGCTCTGCACGCATGCAGGTATTCGTAAGTATCGAATTCAGCGTAACTTACAACAGTGGGCGATGAGGGACTCGAACCCCCGACATCCTGCTTGTAAGGCAGGCGCTCTAACCAACTGAGCTAATCGCCCGAATTTTAAAGACACATTTCCATGAATTCCCGACAAAAATACGGTCTGCAGGCTGGTATTGCAAGAAAATTAAGGTCAAAAATGGAAAAACTCTATTCCGGCTCGCAATTTATGAGCAGACTCCGGTGTTTGGCATAAACAGGATTGGCTCTTTTTTCTCTGCCTTTTCGATAATATCGCGAGTGAGCCATTTTCCATTTTTGGCGGTTAGTATTGCATAAGGGGCTATCCAGCTTAAAGCTACTGCTGCGAACAGACTGTAGGTAAAAGCCCAAATCGCATCGGTACTTTTTCTTCGGAAATAATAGAACGCCCCCTGAACAAATGTGGCAATCAAGGCACCGATCATAAGCTGAGCGGCGACCAGATCGGGCCGCATAAATGCGCATAAGACCGCAAGAGTAACCAAGAGTCTCGGTATGGCGGTATCGAGCATGCTGGTAATGAAATTGATTTGCGCTCCCAGCCTGTTCGAGTCGCGGAATTTCTTGAAGATAAATGTCGCCATAAATAAGTTTTCACGGATGTTGCTTCTTGCCCATCGCAGGAGCATTTTGCATAATTGCTGATAGCGGACAGGGACATTGGTATAAACAATGGCATCCGATTGAAATTTGACCTTATAGCCGTCTTTGAGGATGAAATTGGTCATTGCCCGGTCTTCGCCAATAGTGGAAAGCTGTCCGAAAAAGGTCTGTTTCATCCAATTGTCGAGGTTATTCATTAACGGCTTTCTCAGGTATGCTGACAAAGCTCCGGGGGTACAGAAAACAGAATCGACCTGACTTTGGCTGGCGCGATAAAAATCAAAGCTGTAAGCGAAAGCGATGTCAAGCAGCCGGGGGATAAGCCCCTGATGAAGATTTAATACGCGGACGGATCCGGCGACGGCGCCAACATTCTGCTCTTTGCTAAAGGCGCTGATGAGCCTTCGTATCGTGTGGGATTCGATCAGCGAATCGCTGTCAATGGTAACAAAAATATCTCCGGTACTTTGCATAAAACCGTCGTACAGGGCTTGTTTTTTGCCTGAATTTTTATCAAGACGGATTGCTTGTATCTTGCCTGGAAACTGAGAAACGGCCTTTTGAATCCAAAACCAGGTGTCGTCCCTGCTTCCATCGTCAACGGCGATGATCTGAAGTTTTTCAGCAGGTATGTCGCTTCGCACAACACTTCGTAAGGTGTGGAGTACCTGTCGGCCTTCGTTATACGCTGGAACAATTACCGTGCAGGATGCAAGCTCATCATCCGTACACGCAACTGTTGGCTTGTAAATGCGGACAAGATACAATCTCCAAAAAAAGACGGAAGTATAAACCAGGAAAAATGTTTTTCCCATCAGCAGGTACACTCGGCCGCTCGAGGATGAAAAGAGTGATTGGTAAAAATCGGACATCTCACGAGTCTTGCTCAAAACGGCAAAGAGAGAGACTAATATTGTTACGGCGAGCGTAAATTTGGCAAGTTGATTGCCTGTGCCCGAAATATCGGTCAGGTCATCAATGCAGTGCTTTCTGTCTTTGGAGAAATAGCCTCCAAATCGTCCATTTAAAGCGGTTATAAACGATGAATACGCATAAAGATTAGAGTTTTTCGACATAAAAAAATGGCACCTTGGGCACCCCCCCCGAATTCAAGCGAGAATCTTTTTCTCTTGTCCCCCAAATTGTCTGTTATGTTGTAGCATAATGTTGATAACTAATTCTTTTCTTTTAATATTACAAAGAGAACAATAATATAATCAGTAACAGAAAAAGTCAAGTTTTTTCCGATAAATACACTCCACCCCCACCTAAGCCTTTTGTTGCTCGAGCCGAGATCGCTTATTTTCTTCTCACTTTACGATTGTGTACCATTTTGCCTGCAAAGCAGGATACGGATCACAATGGGGGTTGAAGGAGTAAGATAAAACATCATAAGCCATTTAATTAAAAAGCGTTATGATTATCGAGCCTGGAGGGATTTGAACCCCCAACCTTTGGTTCCGTAGACCAACGCTCTATCCAATTGAGCTACAGGCTCTTTGTATTAGAAATGACGTTCTTTTAGGCGATTTTGCTGCCCAAAGAACAACTATAGGCAAGTAGTCTAACAAAGAAGAGGGCTTTTGCAAGAGAAAATGCGTTCGATTTCATTTTTATACGACCAGAACTCTGTACGCCGGCAATGGAATCAGGTGTAACAAGATTTAATATATCTAAATTAGGCTACAACTGTTTTAGCTGTTCGGACAGCACGTCAAGCAGCTTGTCTTCGTCAACAACGGCGATTTTCTGTCCTTTTTTGTAGACAAAGCCTTTGCCGCTGCCTGCGCAAACTGCAAGGTCGGCATCCGCCGCTTCCCCGGGTCCATTGACAACACATCCCATTACCGCGACACGGAAAGGTTTGTTGTATGCAGCCAGCATTGCGCGGACTTTTCTCGCAAAAGTTACCACGTCAATCTGGCATCGTCCGCAGGTAGGGCAGACGATTAACTCTGGCTTATTTGAATGATATAAGCTGAGCGATGCGAGTATTTGTTTGCCCGCCTCAATTTCGTCGACAGGGTTGCCGGCGATGCTGACGCGGACGGTATCGCCAATCCCCTCGGCCAACAGGGTTCCAATTGTTACCGATGATGGCGACAGGGCGTCTTCGAACAATCCAGCGTGAGTAAGGCCGATATGAATGGGATACGCAAAGCGTTCGCTGATAGCGCGATTGATTTCGATGGTACGGACGGTATCGGTACTTTTGGCGCTGAGGACGAGATTGTCAAATCCGGACGTCTCAAACAGTTGGACATAGCAGGTGATTTCTTCGAGCATCAGGGCGACCCGCTGATCCATTTCGGTATCGTGTTTCAGGTCGCGGATGCTTGCTTCGTTAACGCCGATGCGTATGGCGATTTTGTGTCGTTTTGCACAGTCAAGGATTCGCTCGACATCGTCTTTGTTTTTGAGGTTTCCGGGATTAAGGCGAATTTTGGCTGCTCCGGCCTCAATTGCTTCAATTGCGCGTTCCGACGAAAAATGAATGTCAGCCACAAGGGGAATTGGGGACTTATCTACGATTTTTGCGAAAGCCTCGGTATCGGCTCGTGTCGGAACAGCAATCCGAACCAACCCGGCGCCTGCATTGACGAGTTGGTGTATCTGTTTTAGGCAGCCCTCGATATCCGTGGTGTCTGTTTTGGTCATCGATTGCAGAAGTATCGGATTTTGGCCGCCGATTTTCAACGATTTTACGGTTGTTACTTTTGTGTTTTTTCTCGAGATCATGCGGCCAGTTCTTCCGGATGTTCAAGCAGTTTTTTGATAAAGTCCAGGAATTGTGCGGCATCGGCTCCGTTGGCGACGCGGTGATCAACAGATAGATTCAGATTCATTATTTTGCGAATAAGAATATCGCCTTTGCCGGAGGGAGTTGGCGTTTCGGCGATGCGCCCAACGCCAAGGATGCTGCACTGGCCGGGGATGGCGATAGGGATAAATGAGTCAATGCCCAGGTTGCCCAGATTGCTGATGGTGATGCAGCCGCCGGCCAGATCGGCGGCGTTTAGCTTGTTTTCTTTGGCACGTGCAATTAAATCACGGCTGGCCGCGGCGACCTGAGAGAGGGTTTTGCCGCCGACATCCCGTACGACCGGTGCTACCAATCCGTTGTCGGTGGAGACCGCAAGACCGACATCGATGGTCTTGGCCAAAATAATGCAATCATGTCCCAGCTGGCCAGTCATAATCGGATAGTGTTTGGTTCCTTTTGCCAATGCGACCATGAGGAAATCATTAAATGCGATTTTTTCCTGTGCCGTTTTGTTCAGTTTATCCCGCAATTCAGACAGTTCGGTAACATCCGCGCGGACATTCAAATAAAAACAAGGGATTTGGCGTTTGGACTGAATCATTTTATCCGCGATGATTTTTTGCCATCGGGAGAGAGGTATCTTTCGTCCGGGTTCGAGGGTCTCGACTGTGCTGCGAGCTTCTGCAGGCAGGTCTTGTATGGTATTGAGGGGGCCTGTGGCAGGTCGTATTCTCGACAGGATGTCGTCGCTGTCGCGGCATTCCTCCGCACTGATTTTCCCGTCGTCGGTCTCCGCGGCCTGACTATTTAAATAAGTATCGAATTCGGACTGGAGCGTATTGAGAAATTTGGAATCCAGCATTTCATCTTCCTGTCCTACAATAAACAGGGGGGTTCCAACCGGCACATTTTGGTCTTTGCGACAAAAGATATGCCGGATTTTTCCAGCCAGAGGGGATTCCAGCTCAAGGGTGGCCTTGTCTGTTTCCAATTCGCAAAGAATCTGGCCTATAGCGACAGAGTGATTTAGGCCTACTTTAAGGCTGACGACGGTGGCCTGTTTCATTGCCTTGCCCAACTGGGGCAATCGGACTTCCTGTGCCATACTATCTCCAAAAAAGAATTACAAAACAGAAGCATAGCCCCAAAAGGAGGTTTTTGCAACTTTTTTTTGGAAGCAGGCCGATTTTGAACAGGTTTGTATGGTTTTATTGCTGGGCAAAAGTTAATAACTGCTGGGCGATTTTATCCAGCGGCATAATCATTTCTGCGCCGCCTTTGGCGATGGCCTCCTTGGGCATTCCAAAAACCACACAGGTTTCTTCATCCTGAGCGATGGTATGGGCTCCATTTTGATGCATCGCAAGCATTCCCATGGCTCCATCATTGCCCATTCCGGTCAGAATAGCGCCCACGGCGTTGGGTCCTGCGTATTTGGCGACAGAGTTAAAAAGAACTTCGACGCTGGGTTTTTGATGGCAGACTACCGGGCCGTCTTTGATGTTTACTTGATATATAGCTCCAGAACGCTGGAGTACCATGTGGTATCCGCCGGGGGCGATAAGGACTTGTCCTGGAATAACACGGTCGCCGTCTTCGGCTTCTTTGACGCGAACATCGCATTCTGTATTGAGCCGTTCGGCGAAAGATTTTGTGAACATTGCTGGCATGTGCTGTACGACAACGACGCCTGGCGCCGTTGCGGGCAGTCGAGTCAAGACGGCGGTTAAAGCCTGAACGCCGCCGGTCGAGGCGCCGATAGCCAGGATTTTCTGTGTTGTTTCGACCATGTGAGACATCACTGCTTTTTCAATTTTAGCTGGAACAGCAGGTCGCTCCCGAGTCGAACGAATAGTGCCATAACTGATTGAATTAATAATTTCATAGAGATGTTTGCAGGCGTTGCCTACGCTATAAGATGGCCCCGGTTTGGCGACAACCTCGACAGCGCCTGCGGCCAGGGCTTCGATTGCGGTTTTACTGCCTTTGGGAGTCAGTGAACTGAAAATAATGACAGGCATCGGACGATGCTGCATAATTTTTTTCAGGAAAGTAATCCCGTCCATTCGCGGCATTTCCACGTCAAGAATTAGCACATCGGGCTCGAGGTTTACGATTTTATCTCGGGCAATATAAGGGTCTGGAGCCGTCCCGACAATCTCAATACCTGGAAGCGCTGCCAGTTCTTTACAGAGAATCTGTCGCACAATTGCGGAGTCATCGACAATCATAGTTCGGTAGGTTTTGGTTGCGACAGCCATTAATCAGTTCCTTAAATTACTTTTTCGATGCCATTGGATTTAACTGAAACCGTTCCGGTTGCGATATCCAGATACATCTTTCGGGGTGTGTTGCCGCCGACTTCCTGTCCTTTGATCATCAGTCCAAACTGCCACAATACCTTACGGGCCGATAGGAAGTTTCGGTTGCCGATGTCAAATCCCTTGGGGCCGTTATCCATCGCTGCGCCGCCGGCGAGCTTGACTACAAGACGACTGCGATTAACGCCGGCTGCAACGAGATGGTCCAGCAGCAGTTTCATTCCCGTATCTGCGAACATAAACGGATCTCGCGCGGCACGAGCGGTATCCATCGACGACGTTGGCAGCTGGTAATGAATCATTCCGCCAATATGGACTGCCGGATCATAAAATGTCGCGGCGATGCAGGAGCCCAGCGAGTAGGTAACCAGCATACTGCCTGGATCGCAGGACATCTGTGCATCTGAAACTTGTACAACAATATTTCGTGAGGTACTGATCATCCTCAATTAATCCTTTCGGTAGATCGTTGGCTGGATATAGCGGAATTTATGAATAATTCCGGTGAGCGATTCCGAATGCCCTGTAAAGAGGTACCCGCCGTGATCGAGGACGTCCCAATAACGATTGACCAGTTTCTGCTGGGTTGATTTGTCGAAATAGATCATTACATTTCGGCAGAAGATAAAATCAAGAGGCCCATGAAACGGCCACG
>CAZVXR010000342.1:0-2679 GCA_964630865.1 uncultured Pirellulales bacterium
CGCCGCTGTGGCCGCCCGCATGGTGCCCGCCGCCCTGGGCTCCGATACCGGCGGCTCGGTGCGCCAGCCGGCCAGCTTTTGCGGCGTGACGGGCATCAAGCCGACCTACGGGCGCGTTTCGCGCTACGGCCTGGTGGCCTACGGCTCCTCGCTCGATTCGGTGGGCGCCTTCACCCGCGATGCCGCCGATGCCGCCCTGATGCTGCAGCACATGGCCGGCCTCGACCCGCTGGATGCCACCAGCTTGGATGCTCCCGTGCCGGATTACACCCCGCCGGGGGGGGATTTGAAAGGGCTGCGCGTGGGCGTGCCGGGCGAGTACTTCGTCACCGGGCTGCAGGCGGATGTTGAATCAGCTGTGCGCCGGGCGGTGGCTGTGCTGGAATCGCTGGGTGCGAGCGTGATTGAGGTCAGCCTGCCCAACACAGACATGGCCGTGCCGGTGTACTACATCATTGCCCCGGCGGAAGCCTCCGCCAACCTGGCGCGCTACGACGGCGTGCGCTACGGCCTGCGCGTCCCCGCCAGACGGGTGATCGACCTGACATCCGGCACTCGCGGCGAGGGATTTGGCGCCGAGGTCAAGCGGCGGATTATGCTGGGAACGTTTGCTTTATCCAGCGGCTATTATGATGCGTATTATTTAAAGGCGCTGAAAGTTCGCAACTT
Source organism: uncultured Pirellulales bacterium (assembly GCA_964630865.1). GTDB lineage: Bacteria > Planctomycetota > Phycisphaerae > Sedimentisphaerales > Anaerohalosphaeraceae > Anaeroglomus. The sequence continues at coordinate 670 of CAZVXR010000342.1, forward strand.
GATTCGGCAGGATTTTACGAACGCCTTTGCTAAAGCCGATTGCCTGATGATGCCGGTAACGCCATCGACGGCATTTAAAATCGGAGAAAAGACCAGCGACCCCTTGCAGATGTATCTGGCGGATGTTTATACCATCGCGGTCAATCTGGCGGGTGTGCCGGGAATTAGTATTCCCTGCGGCTTTGACACAAGCCGGCTGCCCATCGGCCTGCAAATCATCGGGCCTGCGTTTAGCGAAGATAAACTCCTGCGCATCGGGCGAATGTATGAGAGCAAGACTAATCATCATCGGCAAAGACCTGGGGTTTAATATTTAGCGAGAGATAAAATAGAGTTTTTTTTGACAGGATTTACAGGATAAACGGGGTTTGGACATAACAATGGCAGTTAAGTTAGATTATAAAGTAATCGTCGGCTTAGAAATTCACGTTCATCTGGCGACCAAGACTAAGATGTTCTGCGGTTGCGAGTTGTCGTATGGCGGGACGCCGAACAGCCGGGTTTGTCCGGTTTGTACGGGGATGCCGGGAAGTTTGCCGGTGATGAATAAGCTGGCGTATGAATTTTCAGTTCTGACGGCGATGGCGCTGAATTGCCAGATTGCCCGATTTACCAAGTGGGATCGCAAGAGTTATTACTATCCCGATCTGCCGAAAAATTATCAAATTAGTCAATATGATTTGCCTTTGAGCCAAAACGGCTTTATCGAGATTCCACTGGAAGACGGCTCTGTCAAACGAGTCGGGATTATTCGCGCCCACCTGGAAGAAGATGCGGGCAAAAACTCACACGAACTCGGTAATTTCTCGGCAATTGATTTAAATCGCGCCGGATCGCCGCTGCTGGAAATTGTTACGGCGCCGGATATGAACTCCGCTGCCGAGGTGCGGCAGATGGCGCAGGAACTGCAACGTATCGTGCGGTATCTGGGCATTTCCGAGGCGGATATGCAAAAAGGCCACATGCGGTTTGAGCCGAATGTCAATCTGCATATTTTCAAGGATGGACAAACCTATAAGACGCCAATCTGTGAGATTAAAAATCTAAATTCTTTTCGCGCGATCGAACGCAGCGTAACATTCGAAATTCAGCGACAATTAGAAGAATTCCGCGAAACTGGAAAAACGCTGCAGATGGGCAACAAGCGCACCTACGGCTGGGATGACGACAACCAAACCACCGTGCTGCAGCGAGTCAAAGAAGAGGCTCATGACTACCGTTATTTTCCTGAGCCGGATTTGGCGCCGGTGGAATTGGATGAGGTGGGGTTCGAACGAATTAAGGCACAGTTGGGCGAGCTGCCGCTGCAAAAGCAGAAGCGGTTTGTGTCACAGTATGGGCTAAGCGACTACGATGCGGCGGTATTAACCGGCGACAAGGCGATGGCGGAGTATTTTGACGCGGTCGTTACTGCCGGAGCGGAACCCAAACGGGCATGCAATCTAATTACCCAAACTGGGCAAAAATTAGCCAATGTGAACAACACCACCGTTGACCATCTGGGCATCGCCCCGACCCATCTGGCCAAACTGGCTCAGATGACCGAAAAAGGGTTGGTCAGTGCCACCTCTGCATCACAGATTTATGAAAAGATGGCTGGCAACGGCACCGATCCGGAAGAACTCGCCAAACAGGCTAACCTGATACAGACAAGCGACACCGGGACAATTGAGGCACTGGTCAATCAAGTCTTGGCCGACAATGTCGAAGCAGTGCAGGATGTCGTGTCCAAAAGCAAAAAAGCCCAAAAGGCGCAGGGCTTTTTAACCGGACAAGTCCTCAAAATGAGCAAGGGGCAAGCAAACCCAAAAGTGGTTTCAGAAATTTTGATGAAAAAATTAGCTGAGCTGTCAGCTTAGCCATAACTATCTATTTTGCAATTAGATACAGAATTTATAATTCCGATTAAAAAACAGTTGACAGACGTCGTAAAATCGGGTTAAATCCTCGTCTCTTTGGGGTCGTAGCTCAATTGGTTAGAGCATCGGACTGTCGATCCGAAGGTTGCGG
>CAZVXR010000343.1:0-4464 GCA_964630865.1 uncultured Pirellulales bacterium
CATTTATCCCACTGCGTCGAAAAATACGGCATGGCAAATCCCAATATCGTCCCCATCCCCAGCAATTCCCGGAATGCCGCGATCGCCAGCAGAACAACCGAGTATCCGATACCACTGAACAATCCGTCTATAAATGACGGCCACGGCTTGTTCGACCCGGCGAATGCCTCACAGCGCCCCATCACGATACAGTTGGTAATAATCAGTCCCACATAAGGCCCAAGCTGACGGCTCATTTCGGGCCAATATGCCTTAAGCAGCAAATCCACAATAATCACATAAAACGCAATAATCAAAACCTGCACCATCATCCGAATCGATCGCGGAGTCTGATTACGCAGCGCCGAAACAGTCGCACAGCTTAGCGCCGTAACCAGTGACAGCGACACACACATCACCAGCGTATTGACCACCACATTCGTTACCGCCAGCGTACTGCATATCCCCAGTATCTGACGGAAGATCGGATTTTCAAACCACAGCCCATCCAGAATAATTTGCTTCGACGATTTAACGGCAGTCCCATTGCTCATTGTCCCTGCCCTCCCTGGGTCATCTTATTTCGCCACTCCTCAATCGCAGTGTTCAGCAGTTTTTCCAGACGCACACACGTTTGGGTCGCCCCGCTGATGGCGGCAATATCCTTATCTGTTGCATCCGCAACCGGCCTGATCGGTATCGGCCTTGCACCGGGACTTAGCGTCTTTCCCGCAAATTGCCCATAAAAGAAAGGCTCGACAATCCGCGCCCCCAGCCCCGGTGTTTCCGCCTGCTCATAAAACCAGATACCCAATACCGTCTTGCGGTCGATACCAATCCCTATTACGCCCCGAATCGTTGACCAGAATCCCTGCCCCGAAAACGGCAGTGCATAGCCCGCCGCCTTGCCCGAGGGCTGATAGACAAACGCTCCCGCCGCCGATTCAGGCTTGACAAAATCACGCTCAAATATCGCATGAATTTCCGCCGGGGTTTTAGCCTCAGTCGATGGGATACAGCGTACCGCTGCTGTCTCAAATGCGATCTGCTGATTTAGACGGACTTGCGGCTCCGTAAAACGCGCCAGACCGATCAGGATCGTACTGAGAATCGCCGTCAGAACAAACATAAAGACTACAGCCCAGTAACGGTTTTCTTTCATGCCGTTGCCTCCGCCGCAATCGTAACCGTCCTCTTTTTCGGCCAGTATTCTTTGACCGCAAAATCCAGGATCGGCGCAAACATATTACCGATCAGAATACTAAACATCAGCCCGCCGTTAAATATCGAAAAATTGCGAATTATCAGCGCACAAACGCAAATAATAATCGAATATGCAATTTTAGCCTGCTCGGTACGCGGCGAACTGACCGGGTCGGTCGCCATAAAAAACGCCGCCAAAAAGAACCCGCCTCCCAGGATCGCCGAAAGTCCCGGAGGCACAGGCACAACACCAAGCTGATAACACAACTCATTGAGCACAAAATAGGTAATAATCATCGTCAAAATAATGGTTCGACTGGCTGTTTTTGTGATGTACAAATAAATCCCGCCGAGCAAAAGCAGCCCCGCGCTGGTAGCGCCCATAGAGCCCGAAAGATTGCCGACAAATAATGTCTTCCACCATGACCATTTATTGATTTTGATATACTGATCGTCAGAAACCCGGATGGGAACTATCGTAACCGCCTCTGTGTCGACAGACCCGACTAATTCAATCCTGCCCGCCTTGGCGTGCGCCAGCGGCGTTGCCGAAGTCTTCGTCGAAACCCCGTCGGCGGAGACCATCGTACTCCATTGACGCATCGCCCCCCACGTCCCCTGCGCAGGAGGATACCACGTACCGGTTAGCGCAATAGGAAAACAGATATAGACAAAACATCGTCCGGCAATGGCGGGGTTAAATATATTCTTGCCGAATCCGCCGAACATCTCTTTGGTAAACAAAACCGCAAACCCCATCCCAACGGCCAGCACATGCCAGCCAACACCCGGAGGCATCGCCAGTGCAAACAGAGACGCGGTCACAAACAACGCCTCACTAATCGGCTCCTTGCGCCAGCGGCAAAATAGCCATTCATAAAAAAGACCAACCGCGCAGCAAAACAAAACCACCGCCAGCGACCGCCAGCCGAAAAAATAAATAGCACCGATAACGGGCGGAAGCATCGCAATGAGCATCCGCCGCATCGTCGGCTGTTTACGCAGCATCGACTTTGTTTTCGCCATCTGTGCCATCCCTGCATTGCAGTCGCTCCCCAACTCAGGAGCTGCCGCGTCCTATTTTTTCAACGCCTGCAGTTTGCCGCCGATGGTGGAAACGTGCATCATCTCTTCGATGATAATGCCCTGAACCTTTTCTTTGCCTTTTTTGGATGGCAGAAAATCTTTCAGACCCACATAAAACGCGATGGAGTTTTTCTCCGCCTGAAGCGCAGCCCGCAGTGTTTCTTCAACACTCTCTTTGCCCGTAAATTTCTGGGTCGGGCTGGCCTTGCCTTCCATGCCGTGAAAATCAGCCATCGTCTGCAAGTACCGGGCAACCTGATTATCAGGATCATACGCGGTCGGCTCTTTCATTTCGGCAGTCAGGTCTTTACGCATGTTGGCGAAAATCATTTCGTGGCCGCCTTCCATTGCCGCCATTTCTAAAAACATTTCTCGCGCATCCGCGTCAACGGCTTTCCCGGCGGCTTCCCGATAAAAGCGAGCGCCATTGCGCTCAATTTCTTCCGCCATCTCAAACACTTCGTCAATGTTAAACGTGATACTCATTTGGCCATCTCCTTACGTTGCCTGGGCTGTCGGCGGAACAAACACGCGAGCAGCCATTTCCTTATCCAGCATATACAGCGCCGCGCCGGGCTGTTTTCCCATCACTTTCAACTGACCCAATATCTGGTCGGCGTTCTTTTCTTCCTCGACCTGCTCATTGACGAACCATTGCAGAAACTGCGTTCCGGCGTGATCCTTTTCCTTGGTCGTCAAATCCACCAGACCGTTAATCAAATCGGTAATGTAGTTTTCATGCTTGAGCGTCGCGGCAAAAATCGCCTCTATGTCTTTCCACTCGGTTTCCGGGCCGGCAATCGCCGCCAGCTTAACCGCTCCGCCGCGATCAATCAGATAGGTATAAAATTTCACTGCGTGGCTCATCTCTTCCTGAACCTGTACCCGCATCCAGTTGGCAAAACCGGGCAAGTTGTTTCGGTCGCACCAGGCCGCCATCGACCAGTATAGGTAAGCCGAATACGTCTCGGCATTGATTTGTTCGTTAAACGCTTTTTCCACTGTCTTTTTGATATTCATATTATTGTCCTTTCCAGAACCCATGCAGGTTGCAATATTCCCTCGCTGTAACCGCATTTGCCGTAACCATAAATGTCGCCTCGGGAGCCTGTCCCGGCGCCAGGAACTGAACATAACTCTTTCCGTCAGCCAGCAGTTCAATCCATTCGATATAATGCTTTTCTTCCATAGGATGAGCAGCCGAGCCGACTTTGACCTTAAAGCCGACCTGAATCTTTTCGATCACCGGCACATGCTTTTCTTTGGCCGCATCGGTGGTATTTTCTACCATTTTCTTCATCGGTTGACCGCAGCAAACCAACTCTCCGTCGCCGCCGTGCATAACCATCACAATATTGCCGCATAATCCGCATTTGTAAAGTTCCAATTTTGCCGCCATAATCCGTTCCTTTCGTTTTCTCCGTTTTTAGTTTCATTCGCCTTACGTTAGAATTCCCAGTTGCGAATGCTTGTCTTTAATTGTTTCGGCCATCGCCTCAAGTTTTTCAAAATCCTCAGGCTTAGCTTGTCCTTTGACCAAAACCGGCTCCAGTATTTCCGCTTTCAGATTGCCCATAAGCCCCGTCAATGTCTCAACCATCTTGCTGCCCCAGCCGAACGAGCCGACAATCCCGGCATACTTCGTCTTGGGCTTTAACGCATTGACCACCATCGCGGCGTACCCGGCCAGCGGATGCGGTCCAACCAATACCGTCGGCGAGGCCAAAATTACCGTCGCCGCATCTACCAGTTCAATGGCCAAGTGTCCCAAATCGACACCAACCAAATTAAATTGCTTAACACCGACGCCCTTATCGGCCAGCGATTCGACAAGGTACTCGACCATCCGCCGGGTGCTGTCGTGCATCGAAACATACGCGATGACAACCTTGTTCGCCACACGGTCGCTGATCCAATCCTTGTAGGCGTCGATAATCAGCGCCGGGCGAGGATAGACAGGCCCGTGACTGGGAGCGATCATCGAAATATCCAGCGGTTCCAGCTTTTTGAGATTACCCGCAATCGCACTGCGAAACGGCATCATAATCTCTGCATAATACCGTTTGGCATCCTCATAGACTCCGGCTTCATCTTCCACAAATACCGAGCTGCCCGCCTGATGTGAACCGAAAAAATCGCAGCTAAACAGAATCTTGTCTTCTTTCAGATAACTGCACATCGTCTCCGGCCAGTGAA
>CAZVXR010000344.1:0-3626 GCA_964630865.1 uncultured Pirellulales bacterium
GCTGTTTATGCCGCACACGCCGACACGGTCAAAAATGGCGCCGACTTGATTATTGCTAACCTTATAATCTTCTTGCATGCTGCGTAATTCTACATTGCCCTGAACAAGACCGTTATAAACCATGGGCTTATATGCTGATAACCAGCTGCCGGTAGGCGGAAATTTCAATGTTGCGATTCTCTCGTTATTGACATATAAGCCATATACATTTGTCTGAGGTGAGCCGTTGGCGTAATAAAAAATCAGTTGTCGGCATGTCGGCATATTCTCAAAGAGCATAGATTCATAATCCTTGCCGCCTACGTGGGAATAGGGCATATCGCCAAATCCGGTAACGACCTTGCCGCCGGACGCATTTGGGTCTGCGAAAATGCCTGTCCAACCCTCAAGCTTTGCGTTCTCTGCCTCGTAAAACTGGACCGGCTTGAGTTCCTCGACAGGGCGGTTGGCATCATTCGCAGATAAAGGTTTGGTGCCAAAATTGAAATCAAATGAAACAAACTTATCGCCTTTTTCATCTGTCATTATTGCAGGTTCAGATGCTTTGGCACTGCCTTCAATTTTGATTTTTTCGACAGCGGGATTTTGTGAGTAATTTCCGTAATCTTGAATCACTCTCTGATACTGGGCACAAGCCATAACACAAGTGCACAAAATGATTATCAAGATTATTGTTGAATAATTTGCTAATTTACATTTCATAACAAATCTCCAAAAAATATTAATTTTTTACTTTGTTGTTTTTATCAGTAAAACCTCATGCAGACTGAAAGCATAGGTTCCCTTGCGCGGTGTTGGCGTATGCTTGGTAAAATTCGCTGAAGAAGCCAGCCAGAATGTACTCCCGTCGCTGCTGATGAATTTTGACGGTATGTTCACAAAGTAAGCCTGCTCTCCGAAATTATCCATATATGTAATAAGCTTGAACGGTCCGGTGATGTTGTCTGACTCCAGGAGATATGTATCAAATTTTCCTATTGTAGGCCATCCCCATGTAACACAGGTAATATATTTTTTAAGCGGTTCCATCCAGGTCATCGTTACGCACCCTGCATTATCGTTCCATTCGAAAAGAGGTTTTGTGTCACCGAACTTTTTACTCCATACAGCCTTGCCTTTATCATTATGACCTGCAAAAAATTCCCAGGCATTTGGATCGTTTATCGTTTTGGGGGTCGGCGTAACTCTGGCCATATAAATTTGGTCACCGGAGACCCATGTATTTTTGGCATCCGGCCGTACCGCTCCATGAGCAATAATGTATGCCTTGCCGTCAGGTGAGTACTGCATATTTTTACCGAAATCGACGAAGTGCGGCGAGCCGATTTTAACCTTTTGTTCACATAATGTCCCCTGCTCGCCAAACAAACCGCCTTTAGCGGGTGTATGTGGTGAATCTGTCCATGTTTTGCCGTAGTCGTTTGAGATTCGGTAGCCGCACATCGGTCCCAGTGTGCACCAGTTTCCGCAAGGCAGCATTGCATCCGTCAGTGTGTAAGTGCCGTAATACCAGATTCCGTTATATACCAGACCGCCGCACGGATAGCGTCCGCCATACGGTAAAGGGGACGCCGGAGCAACACCAAGAGCCTGAATTTTCAGATTCATCGGGTCACTTCCTGATATGACGGCGTGGCCGGTTAAAGCATCGGCTCCCCATGAATGCGATTCGATACCATCGCAGGTGCCGTCTGTAAATGATGAATACATCTTGTCATCGTCTGCCCATGAAGGATACCACGTATCACCGCCGCCATAGGTAATGTGTTTTCCGGTAAAACTTATGCCTGCAAACTTCTCGGAAGCCTTGAAAGGACAATTCTTAGGCGGTGTCGAAGGCCATCCGGCAGAAAGCAGAATATCTTTTATCTCAAAACGACCTTTGTCAGCGATTCCATTACCATTGATGTGAACTTCCAACTGTGTCAATTCAGAAATTTTTTCCTGTAAAAGTGCCGGCTCAAAATCTTCGAACAAAACGGTAACTCTTTCCCATTGGTTTTTGTCTACCTGAAAGGCTATACTTTGATATTGTTTACCTGCTTTGTCGACTAATATCAGGTCTAACGGGACGATAGTGCCCCGCATCAGCAGACTAATTGATTGTGTTGTTGAATCGATAGTTTTCGGTAATGGCATTTTGAGCGTGATTTGACTATCTTGAGGCTGTGGCAGGATGCCTGGGGTCATATAATCAATCATAAAAGATTTGCCCTTATTGGCTTTCGCATCATCTTCATCAATCTGCAGCCGTATTTCGCCTTCAACAGGCTTTTCATTTTTCCAACTTAAAAAACGATATGTCCGGTAGCCATTGCCGGTTGGTTCAAAGGACAGAGTAGCCGTATCAATACCATTGATATATAGACTGAATTGGAGAGGAAAATCCTCCCATTGAGCGTAATAAAAATTCAATTGATTTGTCCTGTCGACATTAGAGAAAGTCAGACGATCTTGGGTGGTATCGCCCAGTGCATTCACAACTCGCTGGCCATAGGTGTCCTCAATAAGTACATATGAATTTTCAAACTTAGCATCCTCCGCCTGATAAGTCATACTTAGCGGCCGAGTGGCGAAGCTAAAATCCACTGTGTATAGATGTGCTCCGTCTTTTTCAGGAATTACTTGTCCGGCCGATACGTCAAAACGCCCAGTTTTTTTGATTTCAACCGGTATTTTATTGTTATCAGCGGATAGCCATGGTGCAATGTTATTCTGTAATCTGTTACTGTCGGCCAGTGAAAATGCGTTACAGCCAATAAAAAGGGCGGTCATTAAAATCACAAGACAAAATTTGATCAACAGCTTCATAACTATTTTAAACTCCTTTTTTTCAAAGGCATATTCTGCCGTAAACTAATAATTCATCGTGTACGTGCACAATAGCATAAAAAAGCATATCTGTCAATTTTTTTTATTTTTTTATTTTGCTTTTATATCGAGTATCTTGTACAATATAAAACAGCAAAAATAAACGAATAGCTTATTTGGCGTTAAAACAGCGAGAATGGTTAAAAGGAATATATCTCCAATTACGACAACCGAGATTGCCCGGATTGCTGGAGTGTCGATCGGTTCGGTGGACCGCGCCCTGCATAATCGCGACGGGATCAACGCCCAAACCAAAAAGAAAATCCTGGAAATCGCCAGCCAGCATGGGTACCGCCCCAACCGTCTGGGGCGAATTCTGGCCCGGCAGAAAGCCATTACGCTGGGAGTCATCATCCTGCCTACGGATAATCCTTTCCAGGACTTTTTGATGCAGACCATTCAACGGACAGTAGGCGAACTGGCGGACTTCGGCGTGAGCATGCAGCTCTACGCCCTGCCCCAGATTGACGCCGCATTGGCCGCTCGTAAGGTTCGGCAATTTGTCCGAGCCGGGATTCAGGGGCTGGCGCTGGAGGGGATTGACGACCCCGACTTTCGCCAGGCGGTGGATGGGGCGGCGGCGGGTCGGCCCGTTATTACCTTCAACAGCGATTTGCCGGGCAGCAAAAGGTTATGCTTTGTAGGGCAGGATTTATATCGCAGTGGCCAGGTGGCGGCTGATTTGTTGTGCCGTTTTCTGGGCGGCCGGGGGAAGGTGCTGGTCCTTCAGGGCAGCCAGAAAGTGGCGGCCCATC
>CAZVXR010000345.1:0-2043 GCA_964630865.1 uncultured Pirellulales bacterium
CGGCGTAGGAATTACATCGCCAAAAGGTGTCCATGTATCACTCTCCGTGTCATAACGATAGCGGGTGATTCCGCCATTGCGATGATTGGTGACGAACATCTCCTGTCCGTCAGGGCTGAATGCCATATCCAGCGCCCCCGTGGCGGCAATTGCTTGTCTAAAAACAGGATTGCCCAGGGTATCAAATGAAAAACGCAACACCCGATCCGTCTGAAATGCCGCCAGATAGAGTTCGTCGTTGTGAAATTTCATATAGTGGTACAATTCACCCGATTGCACATTGAATGTTCCGACGAAGGTATAACTGCCGTCAGGATTACGAGTAAATCGCCGTACATAGTTATAATCGCTCACAAATAACTGCCTGTCAGCAGGCCGAATGGTGACACCAAGCATATAACCGCCATCGAGCATCTGAACGTAACCATTGGCGACAGCGTTGCCATCGATGTCAAATACAAACCGGGACAGCTTGCCTGATAGTCGATTAGTTTGAAACAATTCTCCACTGACGGGATCGAATGCCAACTGATGAGAATCAGCCAGAAAGTTGCCTGTGATTAAACCTGCCGGGGTATAGTTTGAGCCGGTCAGGGTAAAATGAGCGATTGAACTGGTTTGATGGGCCGCACGATTACTGACGAATAAATCTGTGTCATTACGAAGAGCCGGCGACGACGGGTCATCGAGCAAATTGCCCGGAATAGGGGGCAATTGCAAGATGGCTCCGAAGGTGTCATAAGCTATGTAACGGCGAATGCCCTGTCCTCCACCAGAGATCATCGGTGTTTCCGATGCGATAATTTGAAACGCCGCGGCCTGTACTTGTCCATAATCCGGAATAAGACAAACCATGACCGCCAGAAATGTTAGAATCACTAATTTGCGTAACATTATTTACCCTCCGTCTTGGACATTTTTTTTCGGTTGATCACTAAACGCCTATTGTACTACCTTTATGGGTATAATGTCAAGACATGTCGCAAACTTTAGCTATAAAACCCGAATTGCACATTTGTGGATAGAGTTTGGCCTGGAAACCGCCCGGATCATCCTCGGCCATCGCTCAGCGGTCATCACCGAGGTCTATGCCGAACTCGACCAGCAGAAGGCACTGGAGGCGGTTGTGCGGGTGGGGTAAATGCTCACAATCTGCTACGCTCGCCGTTTCGATACCCTTCGACAGGGTATTAGGTTTTTTTTCTCGATACGTTATGCTGTTCTTCTCTTTCTCCCCGCCAAAATTGCTCCGAGGGCAAGGAGGGAATATTCCTTACAGCATTTCCGTATGTAAAAGTAATTTTAACCGAGCCACCCAAGGCACAGGATTGCCAGGTCTTCCAGTTCCACTTTGCCGGAATGGTTTAAGTCGGCTCCATCGCAACATAACATGCATCCACAATTGTCACTCAACCAATGGTAGGCTACTTTTTCAAGATCAGTTAAATCAACAAGACCATCGCCATCCGTGTCACCTGTTTTTTTTGTCGCTCCATATCGAAAGTAGGTCAATTGGGCATCGTGCAATGCATGATATGTACCATCGCCAAACATAATCCTGTTTGGAGTGGTTTGGTTTATAGCTCCTGCTGCCAATGAGACGACAGGATTTCCATCGATTTTGAGCTGACCGATGTTATTTTGGATAACAAACCGATACACATGAAATCCATCGGCAGTAGCATACGGTACAAACGAACTGCTGTTGGCATACGACCAGTCATAATCATTGGATAAAATAACGCCTGTGTCAGCAATTCCGATGCGAAACGTTCGTCCCTGATAGTCTGCAACCAAAGCAATATAGCCGATTCGCCATCGATTAGAAGAAATATTTATATATTCTGAAGTATTGATTTTTAGTTCAAATTCCATAACAAATCCATCGCTGGGGGGAAAACAAATGTATTTATCCGTCCGGTACCAGTACAAATACTGAAGAACAGTGGTGTTCGAACACAATAAACTATTTTGGATCACCGGCTGCGTATCAGAGGGATTGTTAATCACATCCCATCCCTGTTGTTCGGGCAACGTATCGAG
>CAZVXR010000346.1:0-5035 GCA_964630865.1 uncultured Pirellulales bacterium
ACCATCGAGCCGGGATCGTATGAATCAGGCAAACTCGGCATCCGTATCGAAGACGATATTTTAGTTACCGAAAAAGGCTATAAAGTCCTGACCCGCATCAAAGGCTTGTGGTTCGACCCAAAAGAAATGCCGGTGATAAAAAACAAATAAATTCGATCCGAACAAGAAAACTTGAGATTTGGATGAACCAATCAATGAAAAATATAATTATATTAATCTCATGCATTGGTATTCTTTCGGGATGCAGAAAAGAGCGATGCATTGAGAATCCATTTGGACCAAATTTTTCGGTCTTAACTTACAATGTAAACTGGGGCGGTGGACAACCAGAACGTACTATTAAGGCGATTCAAAAAATCAACGCAGATATCGTTTGTCTGCAGGAAACCCATCAAACATGGCAACTCTATCTTCAGCAAGAACTCGCATCGATGTATCCATTTATGGAATTTCGCGAAACACCTAATCGGGCAGGTGGTGGTTTAGCTTTTTTGGCAAAAACAAAGGGGCATCAAGTCGCTTATGTTCCTTCAGATAATACCTTTTTTGATGGATGGATAATGGAATATGAAACATCACTCGGTCCTGTCGAAATCCTGAATGTTCATTTGCATCCGCCCGTCAATGAGTCAGGCAGCTTTGGGATTTCGGGGTATTATCAATCCAAAGATAAGCGTTGTCAGGAAATTCAACGTTTTTATTCTCATTTTACCGGTCAGAACCCCAAACTTGTTGTTGGCGACTTTAATGAAAATGACGACGGGAAATCCTTACAATGGCTTTCCAAGCAGGGAATGCAAGATGCTCTTACTGAATTTGACCATTCGTCGAAGACCTGGCGATGGAAAGTTTCTTTTGTCACACTACAGAGCCGTCTGGATCATATTGTCTATTCTTCGAACATACACTGCTTCTCTTGCCAAACAATACCGTCTGGGGGTTCGGACCACTTTCCCCTTTGGTGTGTGTTTGGCTTGAAAATTAAAGATTAGCAAAACTAATATTGTAACCCCAGCTACTTTTTACAGGTGCACTCGGAAAGTTTTTTGCCGCATTTGCTGCAGGTGCCTTTGATGGGTTTTTCCTGTTTCTTGGTGCTGCATCCACACGATTTACACATAATCCACCTTTCCTTTCTTGACCATAAATGAATCATGATTTTCCGTATTTTACCCACATCCTAAACAGATTGTATAGCTTTTTTTATTGGGCAGGCGTACTTTTTTTACAACCGTCGATTTTATGCAAAAATCCCCACAGAAATCAAGCCATAAAAGACCCGTTACATCCCATAAGGCCTTTGTGATAAACCTTTTGACGAACAGGACGTAGAGGTCTATAATGACAAATCGCTCAGGGGTGGTTTGGCGGTGTGCGTGGTATCCGCACGGAGCCGGATCTGAGATAGACCCTTTGAACCTGATCAGGAAAGCCGACAGGCGTACCTGCGTAGGGAAGCGTATATGTGTTTCTGTAACGTTCAGGGAACCGCTTCCGACTATCGGGGCGGTTCCTTTTTTATTGGAGTAGAAAAATGACAACAGAATTAGAATTAGCAAGGCAAGGTAAGACCACTGAACTGGTCAAGCAGGCTGCAAAGAACGAAAACGTGGACGCGGAAATTCTCCGTACAGAATTAGCCGCCGGCAGGCTGGTGATTCCGGCCAACACCATCCACTTGCAGCACGGCCTAAAGCCCTGCGCGATTGGTCGTGCGGTCTCGACCAAAATCAACGCCAACATCGGTCTTAGCTCCATTCGCTCGTCGCTCGATGATGAAATCGAAAAAATGCGCGTCGCGCTCGAAGCCGGCGCGGATGCCATTATGGACCTTAGCACCGGCGCATCGCTTGACGGGCTGGACGCCATCCGCCGCCGACTGCTAAGCGACTGCCCTGCCCCATTTGGCACAGTGCCGATTTATGAAGTCATCGTCGGCCGGTCAGTCGAAGACATTAACCACGACACCATCTTGAAAATCATTGAAAAGCAAGCCCAGCAGGGCGTTGACTTTTTCACCATTCACGCAGGCCTGCTCAAAGAACATCTGCCGCTGACTAAGTCGCGCGTGATGGGTATCGTCAGCCGCGGCGGCGCACTGCTTGCCCGCTGGATGACGCACCACAACAGGCAAAATCCGATGTATGAACTGTTTGACGAGATTTGCGCGATTATGAAACAGTACGATGTCTGCTTTTCGCTCGGCGACGGCTTGCGTCCCGGCTGCGGAGCGGACGCCACCGATGCCGCTCAGCTTGCGGAACTGAAAACACTCGGCGAACTGACGCAGCGTGCATGGGACAAGGGCCTGCAGGTGATGGTCGAAGGTCCCGGCCATGTGCCATTCAATCAGATTCAGTACAATATGGAAATCCAGCAGAAACTGTGCCATAACGCTCCATTTTATGTCCTTGGCCCGCTGGTTACGGACATCGCCCCTGGCTACGACCACATCACCAGCGCCATCGGCGGAACTGCCGCGGCCTACTGGGGCGCATCATTTCTGTGCTATGTAACCCCGCGCGAGCATCTGGGCTTGCCGGATGCCGAGGACGTGCGATATGGCGTTGTCGCATCCAAAATCGCCGCCCACGCAGGCGACGTCGCTCGCGGTTTCGGCAATGCCGCCCAGCGCGATAAAAACCTGAGCATCGCCCGCGCCAACCTCGATTGGAAAAAGCATCTGGAGCTATCCATCGACCCGGTTACCGCGAAAAATATGTACGAAGAAGCCTGCAGGCAAAGCTCCCTCGGCGAAGGCGGCCACGACCAGGACTACTGCACGATGTGCGGCAAGGAATGGTGCAGCGTCCGAATCAGCAAGGAATTGCGGCAGGGGTAAGAGCTCACCTTACAAAAATTTTAGCCAAACGAAAATATGGCGCTGGGAGTACAGGCTTTAGCCTGAAAATAAGGAAAAAAGAATTATACCAGCCTGAAGGCTGTACTCCAAACATGTTACGAACATTAACAACAGGATCAGTGCATGAACATCTTTTTTCTTGTAGCTGTTCTCTTGATTCTCGTCGTCGCGGCACATAGAGCCCTCCGCATCAGACGCCGTCGAGATCTTAAACTCCGCCCTTTCCCCGAAAACTGGCGGCGATTACTCGAAGAAAATCTCCCGCTCTATCGCGCTATCCCGCAGGATTTAAAAAGCCAGCTTCACGGTTTAGTCAATCTTTTCCTCGACGAAAAAACATTCCTCGGCTGTCGCGGCCAGCAGATCACCGACCAGGTCAAAATCACCATCGCCGCCCAGGCCTGTATGCTCCTGCTCAACCGCCCGACAAAACTTTATCCGAGGCTTAGTACCATCTATGTCTATCCGCAAACCTATGTCGTCGATATCAAACACCACGACAACGAGCTGGTCGTCGAGGGCGAAGACGTCCGACTCGGCGAATCCTGGCACAATGGCCCGGTCGTTCTCGCCTGGGACAGCATCGCTCACGCCGCACGCGGCATACAGCATGGCCAAAACGTCGTCCTGCACGAATTCGCCCATCAGCTCGATCAGGAAGACGGCGTCATCGATGGCACGCCGCTTTTGGATAGCCCCTCTGCATATCAGACCTGGGCCGAGGTGCTTGGCGCCGAATATGAAAAACTTTGCGATGCCGTCGATTCCAATCAGCAATCAATCCTCGACCCGTACGGCGCAACCGAACCGGCGGAGTTTTTCGCCGTCGCTACCGAGGCCTTCTTCGAAAACCCCCACCAACTGCTCAAACACCACCGGCGGCTCTACGAAGAGTTCAAAAACTACTACAAACTCGATCCGGCACAATGGGGCGGCAACATCTGATTAACATACCGAAATTCCAAAAAACGCTCCGTCGCCTCATTGCCACCTCGCTCAAAGAGCCGTGAATAGGCACGTCTTTTATGCTGCCCTTGCAGGGTGAGCGATTATAGGGCACACAGTCAGGGGGACTATTCTTTATCGACCACGGAAGAGTCGACTTTTTTGCGGGTGTTTTCTTCCCGTCGCCGTTTGTCATCCAGCATGCTCCTTTGCCCCAGCTTATAAATAAACCGGCAGACCGACCAGACGATGATTGCGGCTAATAAGAGTCGAAATAAACCCATTATCGTAAACCTTAAAAATCCTAAAAATTAAAATCTTAAATTCGAAACACGAAATCCGAAACAAGTTCAAACATTAAAAAACAAAGAGCAAAATGACAAAGCAAAAATTAAATTTCCATGTGGGCATACCGTAGCCTGCAAAACGGTTACCGGTTCTATTCTATATCCGCAGGTGCGTTTTCTGGATGTTTAGATATATTGTCAGCCGATGCAAATTTTATAGCGGAAAGTTTATCGCTATCGAATTTAAGCCTTATAATCCAGTGTGTTGGCAAAGGCTGCGGCTTTGTCCACATTCGTATTTCGCCTCCTTCATCACCCCAAGAAGTCCAATGGTGCGTTTCAAAAACAGCACAGACTTGGGATTTTGTCATACCCAGCCTAAGGTCGGAAACAACCTTCTTTGCGGCCTTTTGTGAGTCAAGTTGGTCTTGAAGTGTAGTTTTATGCCAGATCCGTAAACCAACAACAAACAAAACACAAATAGCAATAAATACTATTACGCCAAATGAATATAGATTAATTTTTCGCATCTCATTTTCTCGCAAATTTTGCCCTAATTAATTATTCCACGTGGGCATAACCTGCCGTGTAAATAAAAAATCGTCCACCATTCTACAATCTACAATATCAAATCTCTAATTATACTAAATCTCTCCCCACATCGCCCCGAAGACATCGGCGGTGAATAGATAGACCTCGACTTTGGGGTTGTTCCATGCGTATTGCGGCAAGCCTGCTTTGTGGGTGCAGCAATAGTTAAGAAACTGTTCTTTATTCCAGCCGGTTTCGGTCGCTACCTGCGGCAGGAAGCAGCCGCTATGGTAACCATCCGTGATATAGATGCCGTGCTTGCCCAGTTCAAGGCTCATCGGGTCAGAGGTCTTTTCCATCGGCGACAAGACGGAAATTTCAATATCCATCGCGGGCAGTTCCGCCAGTC
>CAZVXR010000347.1:0-1755 GCA_964630865.1 uncultured Pirellulales bacterium
ATCAGCTATGACATTGCCGTGACCAATAAAGGTGATGCTGCCGCGACGGACGTGGTCTTGAACGATACGATTCCTGCGGGTGTTACGGAAGTATTGGCATCCAATGCCGGCGTGATCGCAGGCAGCCAGATTACCTGGAAAATGGCTTCCCTTGCCGCCGGACAAAGCAGCAAAGTGACGGTCAGCTATATGCCGCAAGGCGCAGGCTCCTACAGCAACGTTGCATCTGTCTCAGCGATCTGTGCCGAAAGCGTCAAAGCCTCGGCCAAGACCGACGTGATGGGTATCGCGGCGATTCTGCTGGAAGTGGTCGACGTCTCCGACCCGATTGAAGTCGGCAAGAACGAGACCTATATTGTTACCGTAACGAACCAGGGGTCGGCTCCGGATACCGACATCGTCGTCAAGTGCAAACTGGAAGAATCGATGCAGTTTGTCAGCGCTGGCGGCGCGACCACAGGCAGCTTTGCCGATGGCGTGGTAACATTCCAGGCTCTGGGCACTCTGGCTCCCAAGGCGAAAGCAAGTTGGAAAGTTGAAGTTAAGGCTGTCAAAGAAGACGACGCCCGCTTTACGACTACTCTGACCAGCAAGCAGCTTGGACGTGAAGTGATGGAAACAGAAGCGACGAATTTCTACAAATAAGCGAAATTCTTGCATACTAAAGGCTATGGACGTATAATGCGTCTGTAGCCTTTTTTAATGGAACTTTGACGATATAAAGGATTTGATTATGGACTCGACACAGACAACGGAATTGACACAGACGGTAATACAGCAATCCAAAGAGATTTGGGCCACGATTATGGCTTTTTTGACAACCAACGGCCTTCAAATGATGCTGAACCTTGTTGCGGCAGCGGCGATATTTTTTGTCGGTCGATGGGTTGCCAGGCTGGTTTCTGAGTTGATTGAAAAGGGTCTGACCGGTGCGAAAGTCGATCCGACGTTGAGCAAGTTTGCCCGCAATCTGATCTATTGTGTGCTGCTGGTATTTGTGATTACTGCTGCGGTAGAGAAAATCGGGGTAAGGACAACCTCTTTTGTGGCGGTGATCGGCGCTGCGGGTCTTGCGGTGGGTTTGGCGCTGCAGGGGTCGCTGTCGAATTTTGCCGCCGGGGTGTTGCTGATTGTCTTTAAGCCTTTTCGTGTAGGTGATTATATTGAAGCGGGCGGCGTCGGCGGGGTGGTTCAGGAAATTCAGATATTTACCACCATTTTGTATTCGCCGGACAATATCAAAATTGTTCTGCCCAATGCGCAAATTACTGGCGGGAGCATCAAAAATTATACCGCCAATGATACGCGCCGTCTGGATATGGTCATTTCTATTTCGTATGGCGATGATATTGCCAAAGCCAAACAGGTGATTACCAGCGTGCTGTTAGGCGATAGCCATGTCCTGCGTAGTCCGGAGCCGGTTGTGGCTGTGCTGGGATTGGGCGATAGTTCTGTCAATATCGCCGTCAGACCCTGGGTTAAATCCGCGGATTACTGGGGTGAACATTTCGGGTTGCATGAAAAAATCAAAGTTACGCTCGAACAAAATGGTCTTACGATTCCATTCCCGCAGCGGGATTTGCATCTTCGTACCGGCCAGCTTAAATCATAGAAACGACAGGGTAGAATGAAACTACGCAATATTATAACGCTGGTTGCTCTGATTCCGCTGGGGATCGGCGTTTGGTATATCGGCAACGCCGCATTTCAAGGTGTAATGACCATCCAGCGGCTGCTGACGGAAAATAAGCAGCT
>CAZVXR010000348.1:0-1927 GCA_964630865.1 uncultured Pirellulales bacterium
GAAAGTACGGCCTGATAATTCGCCTGTCCCGTCAGATGCACAATCTGCCAGTCGGCATGAAACTTCGCCGACAATTGCGGCAGTATTTCCAATATCGCGTTATTTATATCCCGTGAACCGCTCGATGCCCCGGTAATCAGCAGGGTCTTTTTCGCAGGATCCAGACTGAGGGCATACATTGCGGCGGTTTTATCCGGCGCAGCAAAACCGCTCCGCAGAGGACACCCCACCGCGGAGGCTTTGCCTTTGCTGAAAAATCGCAGCGTATCTTCAAACTGCACAAAAACCTGCCTGGACAGTCGCCCCAGCAGCCGATTGGCTTTGCCGGGAACAATATCCACATTGACTAAATAGACCGGAATTTTCAGCGACCGTGCGGCCAAAATCACCGGCGCACAGACAAAGCCGCCGGTCCCTACCACCGCAGCATTGCCCCGCTCAGCCGACAGGATGTGTTTGGCAAAATAATAGCTCTTGATAAAACCCGTATAAAATCGTGCAAATTGTCGCGGCGATAGCCCCAGCCCTTCGGCAGGCAGCGGCATAAATTCGTACCCCGTCGGCGTCAGCACCCGCGCATCGACCGCCCTGCTGCTGCAAAAAAAGGTAACTGGGCAATCGGGGTCAAGGCAACGGACTTGCTCGGCAACCGCAATGGCCGGATAGAGATGCCCCCCGGTGCCGCCGCCGGCAAAGAAAATATGAGGACTGCGTTGAGACATAAAATCACGCTCTATTTCCAAATGATGTGGTTATTGATTAGTCTTTGTGAAAAAACACCCCGGCGTCAACCGGATCGAGCTGCGCCTCTGTTTTTCTTAGAATATTCAGCAAAATACCCATCGCCGCCGCCGTTAGCAGCATACTCGTCCCGCCGGCGCTGATTAGCGGCAGTGGAATCCCCTTGGTCGGCAGAACAACCGTAACAACACCGATATTAACCACCGCCTGAATCGCGATACACAGGACAATCCCCAGCCCAAGCAGCTTGCCAAATTGATCCTGACACCGCATCACCGCTCGAATGCCCAATAGCGTAAATCCCAAAAACAAGATAATCACGACCAATGCCCCGATAAAGCCCGTTTCTTCACAAATAATTGAAAAAATAAAGTCTGTCGTATCTTCCGGCAGATGGCCGTACTTGAATATGCCCCGCCCAAGCCCCTTGCCGAAAAGCCCGCCGGTTGCGATGGTACGCAGCGACTGATCCGCCTGATAAAGCATATCGCCAGGGGTCATAAAGTGCCGGATGCGGTTCATTCGCGTTTCGGAACTAACAATCGCAGCGATAAAACCGGGGATAATGATCGGCAGCGGAGTCAGAAAATGCCACCACGTCGCCCCGCCCAGCCACAGTAGCAAGGCTGTCATCAGTGCTATATACGCCGCCGTACCAAAATCCTGCGTAATAATCAGGCCAATAGATATGGCGGGAATGATACAAATCGGAACAAAACATGTAACGAATTTCGACAATTTATCGCGATAGCGATCCATCGCCGCGGCCAAAAAGATAATAATCACCCATTTTGACAATTCGGATGGCTGAAAACTCAAACTCATCGGCCCCAAAGAGATAAAAAGCCACCGTTTGGAGTAATTCCGTTCCTGCCCAAAAACCAGCACCGCCACCAGCATAATGACGCTGATTGCCAGTAAATAAGGAGTTATGGATTTAAGGACATTGCGCCGCTGCAGACTAAAACAGCGAAAATCAATCAGCGACACCAGATACATAATCGCCACCGCCGCCGGGAAAAACAGCAGTTGTTTGAGCGTCGTAAACTCATAAAACCGCTTCCATTCGTATGCCCCGCCAACGTTGGCCCCGGCGGAGAACACAAAAACCGTCCCAATCGCCATCAGCGTCAGCGTGATCAGCTCTAACCAGTAATCATATCGTATTTTAAACTCAACTGCTTTC
>CAZVXR010000349.1:0-5138 GCA_964630865.1 uncultured Pirellulales bacterium
TTGGTCCTGTATTGGTACGGATGCCTGTGCGGAAACGCCCACGGATTTGAGTAGTACAAAATTAACCGGGGATTGGTGGGGTCAGCGTGCCAAGCTTGCCGAACAAGGGGTCACATTTGACATTTCGGCCACGCAATATTATCAGGGAGTGCTGCAGGGCGGAACCAATCAAAGCTGGAAATACGGCGGCTTAATGGATTACCGAGTTCACTTTGATTTTCAGAAAATGGGACTCTGGCAGGGTGCGTTTCTGGATATACAGGCAATGCACCAGTTTGGGGAATTTATCAACACTGACACCGGCATGCTCGTCCCGGTCAACTCCGAAGGAGCATTGCCGTTGCCCGATTATCGCCAGGTCAATGTCAGCCAGGTCAAGTACACGCAATTTCTCTCGGAAAGCTTTGCGTTATATTTCGGAAAAATCAATACGATGATTGATTATAAGGAAACCGCGTTTACCGGCGGAGAAGGCAAAACCACATTCATGAACTTAGCCAACATTTTTCAACCCGTGGCCTTGCGAACCGTACCGCTTTCGGCCCTGGGCGGCGGAGCCGTGGTTTTTCTCCCGGACGTAACGACCAAAGACCATGCCACTCTTTCAATAACCGGGCTGGGCGCCAACGGCCAGCCGAACACCAGCGGTTTTGACGGAGATTTTGAGGATGGACAAGCCTTTATGGCCGCCTACAACCAGCCGTCGCGTTTTTTTGATAAACCCGGCAGCCATCTTTTTGTCACAACTTACAGCACAAAGGATTATGCGATGCTTGACCAGAATTCCCGGCTGCTGCTCGATGCACTGCTCGGATATCCGGTAACCCTGGACAAAGGAGAAGATTCGTGGAGCCTGATGTACAATATGCATCAATATGTTTATACTGAGCAGGAAGACGAAACCCAGGGTTTTGGTTTCTTTGGTCGGTTAGGGACTGCCGATGACAAAACAAACCCGGTAGCCAACTTCTACGGCGCCGGCCTGGGCGGCAAAGGCATGATACACGGCCGGGACAATGACACCTGGGGAGTCGGCTATTTTTATATGCAGCTTTCCAATGAATTTGGAAGAGCCATCGAAGAGGACTTCGGCGATGCCCAGGGCCTTGAAGTTTTCTATAATATCGAACTGACAAAATTTGTACATATCAGTCCTGATTTCCAAATCCTTGAGCCAAGCAGCGACCATGTTGACAGGACTTATATTGCGGGAATGCGGGCAAAGATCGATTTCTAATGAATTGCAAATGATTCAATCTGGATGAATCCTGATAGAAAATTGAAAGGAGAAAAATTCGATGAGCACAAACCATAACCCCCGGCAAGGTATGGAGAAAGTCGATCAATCCGCCTCGGGCGCAACCCGTCGTGAATTCATGAAGACCGCCGGTGCGGCGGCCCTGGCGACATCCATCAGCGGTATGTTGTCGGCAAACCCGGCAATGGCGGCGACCCCCTCATCGAGTTCGGCTCGCAAACCGGCGGGCGGACCTTACAATATCTTGTTCATCCTGACCGACCAGGAACGCTATTTCCGTGCCAATGAACTGCCCCGCGGCTGCCGCCTGCCGGCACACGAACGGCTGGCTAAGCAGGGGATCGTATTTGAAAACCACCGCATCAACTCCTGCGTATGCACACCCTCGCGCTCCGTGATTTATACCGGCCGCCACATCCAGCAGACGCGGATATTCGACAACACGAACTTCCCCTGGATACAAAGTATGTCCACCGAGATCAAGACGGTCGGCCACATGCTGCGTCAGGCCGGCTACTACACCGCATACAAGGGCAAGTGGCACCTGACCCGCGAGTTCGAAACCGTCAACAAGCTCGAGGCGCCCGAAAAGATATTCACCAAAGAGATGGAGGCCTACGGATTTTCCGACTACCTTGGCGTCGGCGATATCATCGCACATACCCAGGGCGGCTACCTGCACGACGGCATGATCGCCGCCTCGGCAGTCAGTTGGCTGCACGGGCGGGCGGCGGAACTGAAGCAGCAGAGCAAGCCGTGGTTTCTCGCGGTCAACCTGGTCAACCCGCACGATGTGATGTTCTACAACACCGACCGGCCGGGTGAGCCTGTTCAGGAAAAAGGGAATCTCGCCCACATCGCCCGCGATCCGGCCCATACGCTGTACGCCGAGCAATGGAATGTCAAACTTCCCGCCAGCTTTTCACAGGCGGTTAACACGCCCGGCCGACCCGCCGCGCATACCGACTTCAGTATCGGCAATGACGTGATGACTGGCCCAATCCCGGCCGGCGAACCCTGGCGATGGCGCAAGCGCAACAATTTCTATCTCAACTGCCTGCGCGACATGGATCGCCACATCGCCACCGTACTCGACGAACTGGAGGCCAGCGGACACGCCGACGACACCATCGTCATCCTGACCTCGGACCATGGCGAACTCGGCGGCGCACACCAGTTGTCCGGCAAGGGACCTACCTCCTACCGCGAACAAAACAACGTCCCGCTGATCGTCGCCCACCCGGGCTTCTCGGGCGGCAAGCGATGCAAAGCCGTAACCTCACATATAGACATCGCGCCGACCCTCATTGCTCTGACCAACGCGAGCATGGACAAGAAAGCAGAAATCGTCAAGGACTTGCCGGGCAAGGACTTCTCCCCCGTACTCGCCGCTCCGGAAAAGGCCGCTCTCGACGCGGTGCGAGATGGCCAGTTGTTCTGTTTCAATATGTTCGCTTCACTGGACGGCAGCTTCCTGCAGAAGGCTCGCGATGTGTTGAAAGAAGGTGGCCCAGCGAAGCTCAAGGAATCCGGCCTGCGTCCGGATCTCTCCAAACGCGGCGCCATTCGCAGCGTATTCGACGGCCGCTATCAGTTCACTCGCTACTTTTCTCCCAAGCAGCACAACCGACCCGAGTCCATCGAGCAATTGTTTGCACTAAACGATGTCGAGCTGTTTGACCTTCAGGATGACCCCAACGAAGTCAACAACCTCGCACTGGAGCCGACAAAGTATGCAGACATCCTGACGGCCATGAACGCCAAGCTGAACAGACTCATTGATTCGGAAGTAGGCCAGGACATCGGACAGATGCTGCCCGGCGGCGTGGATGCCGGCTGGGTCGCGACCCCCGCCGTCAACGACTTGTGATCGTGGGAAGACCTGAAGCAGTTGGTGAACTGACGGCCGCCAATGCAGCGATCCGGCAACCATCGCGCAGGATCTAACCGTTTTCAACATCACCAAGAATGCCGTTGTCGTCCGTCAGGCAATAATAGATCCGGTCGCTTGGCCTGTTATACAGGATTCCGGGAGTTCGATGCACAAATAGAGAATGAACGAAAACCCATTCTTTAAAGACTGGGGTTTTCTGAAAGGTTTTATAGTGTGAAGGTTTTAAGGATTCATTGAAAAATAACCCACAATCAATGTTTTCCATGGTGATAATGCGGTCGAAATTAGGTTTTTGGAGATTGCCTTAAGTTCTCAGCCCATAATGGGTTATACTACTATTGTTAGGTCGATATTAACGGGATAGACGGATAAAGCAGTTCGATAATCGTCCACCCAACCGTAGTTCAAAAGGACGGGGCGTTTTTTTTTAAGATACCACAAACTATCATAACCTGCCTCCTTTACAAAGACTTACAGCACTAAGTGTCTTTGTTCGAAAAAACGAATCCGCTATTTGGCTTTTGGGGATATTTTCAGCGTAACTTGTTGTCTTGAATGATGTTGTGCGAGTTCTGAGAATTTACTTGACATATCTTCTTTTATTCTTAAAATAATAATCGTTCCGATTATTAATATCATACGGGCTTGCTATGAAATACAAACGAAGCAAACAACGCCAGGCAATACTGGAACTGCTTGGGCAGACTGAAATACACCCTACGGCCGACTGGCTCTACCAGAAACTGAAGAAGAAATTTCCCAGTCTTAGCTTGGGGACAGTGTACCGGAATCTGAATATTCTTGTTGAGCAGGGACTGGTTGAGAATTTACCTTTCGGAAGCACTCATGACCGATACGAAGCCATCAAAAACCCTCATTATCATCTTGTCTGCGAAACGTGCGGGAGTGTTTCGGATTTTGATATGCCGCACTATACCGAGATTAATCAGCAGGCCCAGAAAATGAGCGGCTTTCAGATATCCCGTCATCGCATAGATTTTTTCGGTACCTGTAAAAAATGTCAAAGCAAACATAAAAAATCGAAAGGAGTCTAACATGGAAGAAGTCAGCAAATGCCCGGTCACGGGCAAGACCAGCAAACCCGTCGCCGGCGGCGGTCCATCGAACCGGGACTGGTGGCCCAACCAGATAAACCTCAAGATACTTCACCAGCACTCCAACCTGAGCAATCCGATGGGGGAGGCGTTTGACTACGCGGAGGAATTCAAGACACTCGACCTGCAGGCGGTGAAGAAAGACCTCGATGCACTGATGACCGACTCACAGGACTGGTGGCCTGCCGATTACGGCCATTACGGGCCGCTCTTTATCCGGATGGCGTGGCACAGCGCGGGTACTTACCGCATCAATGACGGCCGTGGAGGTGGAGGGAGCGGTGCGCAGCGACTTGCGCCGCTGAACAGTTGGCCGGACAATGTGAATCTCGACAAGGCGCGCCGACTGCTGTGGCCCATCAAGCAGAAATACGGGAGAAAGATTTCCTGGGCTGACCTGATGATTCTGGCGGGCAATTGTGCGCTGGAGTCGATGGGATTTAAGACCTTCGGCTTTGGCGGCGGACGCGTGGATATTTGGGAACCACAGGAGGACATCTACTGGGGATCTGAAAGCGAGTGGCTTGGTGACAATCGCTATGCCGGTGAGCGGCAACTGGAGAATCCTCTGGCGGCTGTGCAGATGGGTCTGATTTACGTGAACCCGGAAGGCCCGAACGGCAACCCGGACCAGGTGGCTTCCGGCCGTGATGTGCGAGAGACCTTCGCGCGCATGGCCATGAACGACGAAGAAACTGTCGCACTGGTCGCCGGCGGGCATACTTTCGGTAAGTGTCACGGGGCGGGGCCTGCAACACATGTGGGGCCGGAACCTGAAGCTGCACCCATCGAAGAGCAGGGGCTGGGCTGGAAGAGCAGCTTGGCAGCGGCAAAGGCGGCGATACCATCAGCAGCGGCATCGAGGGGGCGT
>CAZVXR010000350.1:0-4380 GCA_964630865.1 uncultured Pirellulales bacterium
TGGCCAACTTTATTCCCGACAACGTGGAACACTTGGCAGAAGCCGTCCAAGAGAGTCTTCATGTTCAGTCGGGGCAACAGCATTTGCTTCGTTCGTTTTTTCACTGTGCAAAGTTAAAAATATGATTCGTTCGTTTAATTAGCATTACAGCGCCATTTGATACAAAATAAACTGGATTAGAAAATCCGAAGCACGAATATCGAAATCCGAAACAAATACAAAATTTGAAATGCAAATGACCCAAACAGGAATTTCGCCGGCAAACAATTTGTTTTGAACCTTTGTCTTTTAGACCATTCGATATTGTTTCGCGTTTTAATATTCGGATTTCGAGCTTTAACGTTAGTCATAACAATCAGTTATATTTTAACAGACAGCGTTATGCGGCGATGTAATATTAGTCAAAGGTCAATAAATCTGTTTGGGAGTTAATGATGATGAAAAAGATACTGTTATCGATGATTCTGTACATAATGGTGGGGGTACTTGCAGCTTTTGGTGCAGACAGAAACTGGACCAATGCAGGGGGAGACCGCCTCTGGCGTAATGGAGCAAACTGGGACACGGGGTTACCGGTAGCCGCCGAAAAAGCTGCTATTCGAAACAACTTCTTTATTAATGGCCCGATTATTGATTCGGCCACAACGGCGATGACCAAAGAGTTGGTGATCGGCGACTGGTCCAGTGCTTCGGACAGCGTCGAAATGACTGGCGGATCGTTGTCTGCCGCCGCTTGGCTGATACTCGGTTATGGCTTCAGCAACAACGGCACTTTGACCTTCACTGATGGTACGGCCAACATTGGTGAAGATCTGTATGTCGGTTATAGCGGCAGGGGTACATTAAGTATCAGTGGCGGTTCGATTACAGTCAAGGGCAGGTTTGGAATTGCCCAGAATGCTGGCAGCACCGGGAAAGTATTCCTCGACGGTGGTACGATTAGTGCCGGGTCATTCAATATGACAACTGGCGGTACTTTGGATATTACAGGCGGAACGCTGATTGTCAACGGCGACATAACATTAGCAGTAGCGGGTTATGTTAATGCCCTACAGATAATAGCCTATGACGGAACCGGAACTGTGTATTATGACTATAATACCACCAATTCCAACAAAACAACGGTATGGGCTAACCCCGCTTCGGTAATTGGCGATGTAGATGGTGATGGTAATGTCGATGTTGCAGACCTGATCTTGCTTGCGGCCGAATGGCTCCAGCCCAATCCCAATCCCGATGCGGATTTCACCCAGGACGGCAAGGTAAATATGCCTGATTTTCAAGCATTTGCTACAAACTGGCTCTACAACCAATACAGTAAAACGCTGACAGGTAAAATTATGTGCGGTTACCAGGGGTGGTTCAATTGTCCCGGCGATAGTGCCAACCGAGGATGGGTACACTGGGGACGCAGTAACAAATTTGAGCCGGGTTACTGCACAGTGGACTGGTGGCCGGATATGAGCCAATACGATGCGGATGAAAAATTCGCGACAGGGTTTAAAAACGCCGACAATAGCACGGCCTATGTTTTCAGCTCACATAAAGAAAAAACAGTGCTGCGGCACTTTTCCTGGATGGCCGACTATGGCATCGACGGTGTTTTTCTTCAGCGTTTTGCAACCGAAATTGAGCCGGCATCTCTGGGCCTAAACCACTGTGACAAGGTCTTGCGGAACTGCCAGAAGGGTGCCAAACTGCACAAGCGTGCATGGGCGATGATGTATGATCTCAGCAGTTCGTACACAGGCCCCGCATTGAAAGAGAGAGTGATACGCGATTGGAAGCATCTGGTGGATACATACCAGATCACAAAAGACCCTGCGGACGCGGCTTATCTGCATCATAAAGGCAAACCCGTTGTTGCCGTCTGGGGTCTGGGTTTTGGACGTACGTATGAAGGACGGGATACATACGATATTATCGACTTTCTTAAGAATGACCCAGTTTATGGCGGCTGTACGATTATGATAGGTGTAGGAAATGACTGGCGCACGAATTCCACCCCGTGGTTCCAGCAGATAGTGGTTCTTGCCGATATTATCAGCCCGTGGGCGGTTGGCAGATACGGCAGCAAGAACACCAGTGAATTGGATATCTTTACCACCAACAATACAGTGCCGGACCAGGCATGGTGTAATTCAAACGGCAAGGATTACCTGCCGGTTGTTTACCCGGGTTTTAGCTGGCAGAATCTTCAGCAGAACAACAGGTTTGATGAAATTCCAAGGCTCGGCGGCAGCTTCTTGTGGCGGCAATATTACAACGCCATTCATGATGCCGGTGCGACGATGATTTATCAGGCCATGTTCGATGAAGTTGATGAAGGAACTGCGATATTCAAATGTACCAGCACCCCGCCGATTGCGGAAAGACCAACCAGTGTGTTTTCTAACCCGTTTTTGCCGACCGGCAACGCGCAATTCGCACCGTATCGGCCCAGCGATGCACTTTTGCCCAGTGACCATTACCTATGGCTGGTTGGGCAAGGGACAAAGATGCTCCGCCGGCAGATTCCTTTGTCCGCAACAATGCCGACTCGATAAAAGAAATGATTATATCAGGTAAAATCGTGATCAAGCCCATCCTCGGCGGCCTGCATCACATCTATACCCGTGTTGTCTAAATCGTGAACGTTTGCGGTGCTCTTTTGATAGAGCAGACTTGTTACGTCGTACGGCTTGCTGGCGCCTAATTCGGCGCGGCGTTCATAAATATCAACCGTAAACGTCATTGAAATTTCATCGCTGAATCCGGGCTTTATGTCAAAATACTCGATAAGCAAAGACTCTTCGGAAAGTGAAGCAATACCTTCGAAGAGTCCACCTTTTGACTTTTCGCCCTTTGAATTTGTTTATAATTTAGTGCTTAAGATTTAGAATTTCCCTCTGTTCCCTCTGTGGCAGAATATTGAAACATAGCAAAACTCCACAACTCACCACCCAAAACTGACTTGCCCTGCCACATACCTGTATACCTGCATACCTGTTTTAACAAAACGAACCCATTTTTCTATCAACTATTTACTCTAAACTATCAACTTTCTACAAATTATGGACAATGAAATGCGAATTTATTTTATTTTTGATTTGTGTTTTTGCTGTTTGATTTTTAATCTTTGAGTAAAACGTCGGCAAAGCATCAGTTAAAATGGGAAAGACGCACAATGAAACCTATTTATATCAGCGCGACATTACAGGATTGCGGCAAAACGTCGGTTACTCTGGGTCTGATGCAGCTTTTGCATGATCGGGGGTTTGATCCAGGCTACTGTAAGCCCGTCGGGCAGCATTACGTCCAGTATCAGGATAAAAATATCGACAAAGACAGCGTCCTGATGCACCAGGTCTTTAATCTCAGGGATGAACCGCATTATCTAAGCCCCATCGCCATCGAGCGGGATTTTACCCGCAACTTCATCAATTGCCCCAACGCCGAACCGCTCGAACGGGAGATTCTCCGCAGCCGGGATGAATTATTCAAAGCCCACAAAATCGTCTTATTTGAAGGCACCGGCCACGCCGGAGTCGGAAGCTGCTTTGGCCTGTCCAATGCAAGGGTAGCCGAATTGCTCAAAGCCCGCGTGGTCATCGTTACCGCTGGCGGAATCGGAAAGCCGATGGATGAAGTCGCCTTAAGCTTGTCGCTGTTTCGCCAGCACAACGTCGATGTGATGGGCGTGATTCTAAACAAAGTCTTACCGCAAAAATATGATATGGTCAAAGAGATGGTCGGCAAGGGCATGCGATTATTCGGAACACAACTGCTCGGAGCGATTCCGTATGAGCATATTCTGTCGAACTTTACCGTCGGCCAGTTGGCCGAGGAATTTGACTATAACGTGCTGTGCGGACAGGATGCTTTATCCAATCCGATTGACCATACGGTCGTGGCGGCGATGGAGCCTCAGAATGTCGTCCGCTACATCAAAGAAAATACACTGGTGATTATGCCCGGCGACCGCATCGACAATATCCTTATCTCGATTCTCATCCTGTCGCGTCAAACACCCCCCAGCGGCGGTTTGCTCTTAACTGGCGGATTTGAGCCGCACCCAACCATCGAACCGCTGCTCAAATCCAGCAACATCCCGGTTCTGACCAGCTCGGAAGACACCTTCACGGTCAGCGCAAGAATGAAAGATTTGGGCTTTAAAATTCAGGTTTATGACACCGACAAAATCGCCCGCCTGCACCAGCTGGTCTCGCAGTTTGTCGATTGCGACGCGTTGATCAAGACGCTAACGGAGTAACTTTTCTGTCATTTAGGATCAGTGAAACATTTTCCTCATTCTGTCGCAATAATACTGGACATTTTCCCATTTGGCTGTCGGCGGGATCCGATGGTCCGGGCACGGAATATAGCCGCCCAGATCGACCA
>CAZVXR010000351.1:0-12040 GCA_964630865.1 uncultured Pirellulales bacterium
GCCTTTTTGATAAAACGGCTCTAATAACACTGAAATTGAGGATTTTATGCTTCGGTGGACCTTTTACATGAATCGGTAAACGACAGACTTGTCATCAGATGTAAAGACGTATCTTGGATATGAATATGGCGGCAAACAAGCCAAACTCCGCCCAAAAGCAAAGAAAGAACCGCTTTCGGCAGAGCCGGGTTTCTGCTATACTCCCGCCCCCACCTGCACAGGGATAGGGCTCTGCGCGAAAATAACAAGGCCGCCGCCATGCGCCTACAATTATATTATGCGTTGTCTTTTGCTATCGCTTCTTTGAGTCTGTTAAATTGCTGCTCCAGTTTGGGGCAACTGTCAGCAACCAATTCGAAATGGCCCTCTTTGCAGGCTTTTTCGACCTGGGCGGCCAACTCACGCAGGGCTTCGCCGCCGACGTTGGCGGCAGCGCCTTTGATGCCGTGAACGACGCGATGGAACGTCTCGGAGTCGGACGCTTCCAGCGCCTGTTTGAGCGATTCGATTTGTTTGGGGATATCGTCAAGAAATACCTCGACAATCTGTTCGGCAATGTCTTCATCGCCCATCACTCTTTCTAAAAAGCCGGCACGGTCAAATACGGGTGTCTGTGATACGGACGGTTCCATTACAGTCTCCTTTTGCGGTATTCGTGAATTCAGTTCCTGCGGAAGCCATTGCTCTATCTTTTCGGCCAGCACCTTGGGGTTCACCGGCTTGGAGATGTAATCATCCATCCCCACGGCAAGGCATTTTTCTTTATCGCCCTGCATCGCGTTGGCGGTCATGGCAATAATCGGGATATGAGGACTGGATACCGCCGATGTCAAAATGCGGATTTTTTCGGTCGCTTCCAGCCCGTCCATTTCAGGCATCTGGACATCCATCAGCACCAGATCATACGGCAGGGTCTCCAGCGCCTTGATAGCCTCGTGGCCATTGGCAACCGCATCGGCGACCAGTCCCATTTTCTTGAGCATTCCGAGAGCAACCTGCTGATTGGTAATATTGTCTTCGGCCAGCAAGATGCGAGAGACGCTCTTGCCGACAAAACCGCTCGATTTTGTTTGTATTTGCGATTTTTGGATGTTTGGCTTAACCGCTTTACTCAGGGCGGTGGTGATACGGGCAAACAGCTCCGAGGGTCGCACGGGCTTATTCATATGGGCCGCAAAACCGATTTCGGCCAGTTGCTGGCTATTGTTCTGCTGACCCAGCGAGGTCATCATCATCAGGCAGACATCCTTGAGATACTCATCCTGCTTGATCGCACGGCCCAGCATCAGACCGTCCATCTCCGGCATTTGCATATCGGTAATCACCATATCAAACGGCGTTCCTTCTGTTTTGGCTTGACGCATTATTCCCAGAGCGAGTTGAGCTTCCAGCGACACGGTGACAATGGCGCCCCACGAGGTCAGTCGTGCCGTAAGAATGGCACAATTGGCGGCATTGTCATCGATAACTAAGATCCGTTTGCCGCAGATTTCGGCATTGGTTTTACGCGACGAGGTCTGTTTGGGCTGCAATCCCAGACGAGCTGTAAACCAAAATTCAGAGCCTTTACCCATCTGGCTGTTAACGCCGATTTGCCCGCCCATCGCCTCAGCAAGCTGCTTGGAGATAGCCAGCCCCAGCCCCGTGCCGCCGTATTTGCGGGTCGTTGAGGCATCCACCTGAGTGAACTTTTGAAATAACTGATCGATTTTTTCCGCCGGAATCCCGATACCCGTATCGCGTACCGAAAACCGCAGGACGGCCTCGCTGTCGTTTTGGGACTCGACGGAGACGTGCACCGCCACTTCGCCGTGTTTTGTAAACTTGATCGCATTGCCGGTCAGGTTGGTCAGAATTTGCCGCAGTCGTCCCGGGTCACCCCGCAGATAGGATGGCACATCCAGATTGGCCGCACAGAGAAACTCCAGTTGTTTTTCATGAGCTTTGACCGCCAGTACTCCTGAAAAATCTTCCATTACGTCGCGAATGTCAAAATCCAGTGTTTCAAATTCGAGTTTCCTGGCATCGATCTTAGAAAAATCAAGAATATCATTGATAATAACCATCAGGGCTTCGCCGCTGGACTGTATCGCCCTGACATAGTCGTGCTGCACATTGTTCAGTTCAGTATCCATCAGCAACCCGGTCATCCCGATCACGCCGTTCCTCGGGGGGCGGATTTCGTGGCACATATTGGCTAAAAACTCGCTCTTGGCAAGGTTAGCCGCCTCGGCACATTTGGCCAGGTCGTTGGCTATCTTCGTGGCTTCTTCGAGGTGGCGATTGGTTTCCAGAAGCGAATTTTCGGCCTCCTTGCGATTGGCATCGGCAATAATCCTTCCTGTCATGGATGCGATCGCGTTTGCAAAGGCTTCCTCGTCATGGTCCCAATGCCGACGATCTCCGACATGCTCTATGCAAACGACCCCGATTACACCGGAATCCCCCAATATAGGTGTATCCAGCATCGAGGTAATTCCAAGAGGAATCAAGTAACCCGGTGTAAACTCGCTGGTTGCAGGATCGATACGAGCGTCGTGAGCTAAAATTCTGGATTTTGTGCGAAGCATATCAAAATAGCGGGGGTAATCGTCACTATTTAATACGGCTCCTTCAACATGTTGATTTTTTCCGGCTTCGAAAAGCTCGATACATTTTAATTGCCGGCTATCTTCTGAAAGCAACCAGATACTGACTCGTTCAACCTGAAGCGTACGGGCTACCGTTTCAGTCAGAACCCCTTTTGCCATCTGCAGATCACAGGAGGCAACCGCGGGATTAACCGCAAGCAGCGAAAGAGCTTGACACTGTCTCCGAGCCGCATCTTCGCCCAACTGCACCATTTTAAAGGCGGAAACCAACTGCTTTTCCGCGAGACCGCAGGTTGACCAGAGCATCGCCAGCAGACCTATCATAACAATAGTCGCTATACTTGAATTTTCAAGCAAGTCCATGCGTGCGGCCTCTAAGTCCGCAGTAATATCGTTCAGCAAAAAAATGTCCACTACATTATTTCCAGCTGCATCGGGTATATGGATAACTCCACCGTCGAATACCTTGCCGTCTTGGCACAGATTAAATCTATCCTTACCGTCATAACAACTATGACCTGCGGTGAACAAACGGACCAATTCATCAGGGATCGCCATCTGCGACTGGTAGGTTACCACAACCTCTGGAAACTGATCCCATTGTCCGGCATAACCAAAGGCTTTTTTGCCCGCCTCAAATTTATCCCTGCTGGTGTATTTTTTCTGAACGACAGAGATAGCCTCTACACTATGATTGTCGGCCATGTTGTCAATCAGGCAGGCCACCTCCGTACCCAATTCCAAGTAACCGATAACCTTGCCCTCCTGCAGCCAGGGCCGCACACAGCGCAGGGTAAATGTCCCCAGCAGACCAAACTCAACACCCCAGGCGTCTTCGCCGAGGCGCTCCGCAGTCAGTGTCGTGAAACGGTCGATCCGGTCGCCATACCGTTCCGGTTGATGCACCCGCAGAAAACAGGTGCGATCAGGTTCCGTAAAATAGAAATGGGTAATATCGTATTGTTTTTTCAATTCATTGGCAATCGGCGACGAAACCGCTATCAGGGCCTCTCGATTGCGATTTTCAAAGGCTTCCACCATCGCCGGATTGCGGGCAATCTGGTCCAACTGCATCCTGAGCATCTGAACTTTATTGTCTATATTACCACTCCATGTCTTCATGACCCGCTCTTTAATCTGCTGCATTTCAGAATGCCAACCCAGGCCGGAGTTTATATATTGGTATCCCAAAAAGATCGCCATTCCAGCCGATATCGTCATAGCGGTCGGAATAAGTATCCATTTTTTTAATTTCAAACTCGCCGCAGAGCGAGTTCGATTATACCATCTGATGGCAATGACGCTTAACCCGATAGCCAGAAGAATTACCATAGCATGGAGGACTGGCGTCCTGGCGACCACATCAAGCTGAGCCTGCCAATCTCTTGCTTCTGTATCCACGCCGATGACCATCAGCACTTCATTGCTGCATGGATCAAGAACCGGCGCCATGGACGAAACAAATGTTCCATATTCGTCTGCACAGGGTCCAATCGTAACCGGTTGTTTGTCTTTAAAAATCTGATGATCAGCCGGCGAAGGCTGTTCGAATTCAACCCCCGGTTCGCTGGCCATGGGGTCTTCTCGGGAATAATTTTCAGGACCATAGAATATTTTTCCATCCCTCCGTGCCATCGTGTAAATGCCGCGATTGGGAATCTGCCTGCCTAAAGCGGTCAACTGTTGGCTAATGAACTCATAAACAGGCGACCCGCTATCGGCGGCGGTAAAAGTGAGTTTTTGGGCTAATTCGGGTCTGATCGTACGAGCAATATTTTTCGCATAGTCAATTTGGCGGATACGCATACGGGCATCTTCGGCTTTGCTCCGAACCTGACCAACCCAAAACCCAATGATGATAAGCAATGCCGAAACGGCGACAATAATGCAGCCATTCAGGACATTATAGGACATTAAGGTGTCTTGCCTTAACAGACAAACACCTTGCGCCGATTTGGCTTTGCTATTTGAGTCCAATTGCACCATAGCTATATTCCGTCGTACTATGATTCGTGTTTTTGTACGAATCGGAAAGATTAGGAGTTGACTTAACAAAATATCCGTACTTTTGCGGATACGGCCAAGATTTTACCCCCATATCGCAACCATCTGCCCCCAGTTATTTGACTCTAAATAACTCTGCGCAAAACAAAGGGCCGATAATACACGAATAACAGCTATGATTTAAAAAAACAAACGAGCTGCTGCGAGAGAACGTCGGCCATCAATACCAGTTTCTGTTTTTTGATGTCATAAACCGAGATGGCGTCTGTATATTTCTGCGCATCGGGAAGATAGCGCAATAACTGGTTTTTATGCTTTTGCAGCAGTTCCTTTTGAAACATCACGCCCGTTTTTTCGCAAAATAGCGCCATATAAAAGATTTCTTCCTCCACTAAGTCCTGAAAAAAGTGGCTTCCATACGATAATTCGGGCATCAAGTTTCCACCCGGATAAGAAATCTCGCACAACATCGACATCTGGCTGATTTCAGAAAATCGCACCGGAACCCCCAGCGACGGCGTCGAGGTGCCCCACCTTCCGGGACCCATCAGCAATGTAACACTCTTTTTACGATCACAGAATTGCCGATTGATTTTACCGATTAACCGGGCAACATTACACTTGCCCTGCTCCGGCAACTGCAAATAGGCCGCCGGATCGACGAATATGATTCGGTCAATGGTTTCGGCGATACTGCCTCCCATAAATCCGCCCTGCGTTCGAAACAAAATGTGTTCCGAGGCAAGGGATTGCGGTATCTGCACTTTCGACCCCAGTCCCCGAGTCTGAAGCGGCCGACATTGCAGCAGGTTCAGTTGCGGCGGACAATTTGCCGAAAAATTCAGCGTAAACTCGATGTCCACGGGATACTCGTAGATACGCTCCAGCGTATCCAGCAAACGACGCATTAAAGGCACAAAATCCGTCTCCGTCAATAAACAATCAAAGGTCATCACCCAGAGCGGACGACCCTCGATGCCTAACTGCTTCATCCGCAACTCAGCCTGTTCATCTTCAACAGCAAATAAATCTGTCTTCCAATCCGGATTCTGCGCCAGGTACTGATTGAGCGAGATCGCTTCGAGTTTATTGTCCTTAATATTCAGCACGTCCATCGCATGCTGGGAAAACTGCCGGATATTATCCATACAGGATTGCGGACGTAATTGCGGCTGATCCAGAGCGACCAGACGCGGATAATCGTCGTCAGGGCGATCGACGGCTCGCGTGCCAAGCCCAGCCACCATCCGAAGCATTCCGGCCTTGGGATCGAGCGATTGATTCCACACAAACGTATTATACGAAACGCCGACTCCGGCAACATCCGGGAAGAAATAAGGACTATGGTGTGATCCTGAAACCCGCTGTACCAGCAGCGCCATCTGTTCATCCATCAGGTCTAACCCGCGCTGCCGACGGTAGGTCAGAGCGTCTTCGCTCATCGTGCTGGCATAAATGGTTCGCACCGCGTTTTCAAACTGTTCGTAACGATCTTCAGGATCGCCCTGATTGACTAAAAACAGGCTCTCGTACTTGCCGGCAAAAGCATTCCCAAAGTTGTCTTCCAGCAGGCTGCTGGAACGAATGATAATCGGCGATTGCCCGAAATACTCAATCATTTCCTGAAATTGTTCGCGTATCGCCGGAGGAAATTTCCCCTTGAGCAGCCCCTGCGCCAACTCCTCCGCGCGAACAAAATACCCTTCGGGTGTTTTTTGCTCCATGCGCAGTTTCCACAGACCATTTTGAACGATATAGGTGTGAAAAATATCCGAACCAATGTAAAATGAATCATGTGTTTCCATTCGGCTGCGCCAGTCGAACGATGCGTCTTCCATGAGAATTTTTCTGGATAACAGCATCCCGACGGCCTTGCCGCCGATAAACCCCGTACCAATCAGCCGAGCCTTGACATCCAGCAAATCCTGAAGCGTTAAATGGGCTTCGACCAAATCAAGCATCCGATCCTCGCGGCAAAGAATCAGACGGCATAGCTTGTCAACAACCTGCTTTTTCTCCTGTTCCGACGAGGGCTGAGTCAGCAATTCTTCCGCCTGCAAAAATAACTGATCCCAATAATCCAGCTTCCGGCGAGTTTGCGTACGGGCCCTATCCGAGATATACGAAAACAGACGCGCTGCATCAACACTGTTGGTAACGGGGGTCATTTTTGTACCTTCATCCCGATGCGGCAGATACAGCGTCGGCGAGTAGCGGTTCCACACCTTGAGCGGATGAATATAAACCGCATCTTCGAGATAATATACATCCGACAGCAGCTGCGTGGTCCCGCGAATGCGGGCGACCGTCTGATAGGAATGATAATCCCGCAGCAGTGCAAAATAGGCTATCGTATCCAGCTCATACAGATAAGGACAGGTAACCATAAAAAAATTGCCGACCATCAAATCCGTCGCCCAGGCAGTCAGCAAGTCCGACAAACTGTCAAACACATAAAAGGCGCCCTTGCCGTATTGGGAAATAATCGTGTGAACCTGTGTAGAAAAATTTTCAAAGCCGGTATCGGCGTCCAGTTCAATAATGGTTAGTCCCAGCTGCGGCTCCAGTAATGGATCATGCTGTGCAAACCGGATATAGATCATCTTGCGATGTTCCCGTATCGCCCGCTCCACATAAGGGATAACCAACTGCTTATAGTGAGCGATATCGTCCACCTGCCAGACGACATTGTCGCCATACTGAAACCGGCCGAACATTTCATCCAGATGGTCTAATCCCGAACTCGGATAAGGAAATCGTTCCATAGCTTGCCTCGCAACTCGATTAACCTGCTCTTGTTTATTCTGCTATAATAAAAAACCCCTCGCCTGACGGCAAGGGGTTTTCCAAAAAATTCAACTTATTTTCGACCCGCAAAACGCTTAGACGACACCTTGAGCCATCATCGCCTTGGCGACTTTGAGGAAACCGGCGATATTGGCCCCGGCAACCAGATTGCCCTTGACGCCGTAGGCTTCGGATGCGCCAACACACTGGTCGTAAATCGCATTCATAATCATCTTCAGCCGGGTGTCCACTTCATCAAACGTCCAGCTTAAGCGCATCGAGTTCTGGCACATTTCCAAAGCGCTGGTGGCGACACCGCCGGCATTAGCCGCTTTGGCGGGACCGAACGACACACCATTATCGAGGAAGATTTCAATCGCTTCCGGCGTCGAGGGCATATTGGCGCCTTCGGCGACTGCGATACATTTGTTCTTAACCAGCGCTTTCGCTCCGGCAGCATCCAGTTCATTCTGGGTTGCCGACGGCAGAGCGATATCGCACGGAACCGTCCAGATTCCTTCCCAGCCATCGATATATTTTGCGCCTTTGCGCACATCGACATACTGCTTAATACGTCCGCGTTCGACTTCTTTAATCTGCTTGACCAGATTCAGATCAATGCCCGCTTCATCCACGATATAGCCGTTGCTGTCGGACATCGCGATGGCCTTGGCACCAAGCTCATGAACCTTCTTGACCGCATAAATCGCCACATTGCCCGAACCGGAAACAACGACTTTCTTGCCTTTCCAGTCGGTATTGCGGTCTTGCAGCATACGGGTTGTAAAATACACCAGGCCATAACCGGTCGCTTCCGTACGAGCCAGCGATCCGCCAAAATCCAACCCCTTGCCCGTCAGCACACCAGTAAAGACATTGGTCAGTCTTTTGTACTGGCCGAACATATAGCCCACCTCACGCCCGCCAACGCCGATGTCGCCGGCCGGGACGTCGGTATCCGCATCAATATGACGGAACAGTTCGCTCATAAACGACTGGCAAAAACGCATCACTTCGTTATCGGACTTGCCTTTGGGGTCGAAATCGCTGCCGCCCTTGCCGCCGCCGATGGGGGTCGTCGTCAGCGCATTTTTGAAAATCTGTTCAAAACCAAGAAACTTGATAATGCCCAGATAGACCGAGGGATGGAAACGGAGACCGCCCTTGTAAGGCCCAATCGCGCTGCTAAACTGCACGCGAAAACCGCGATTGACCTGGACAGCGCCTTTGTCATCGATCCACGGAACGCGGAACATAAGCTGCCGTTCCGGCTCAACAAGACGCTCCAGCACTTTGGCTTTGGCAAATTCAGGTTTTTTTTCGATAACTGGCTGAACGGACTCGGCGACTTCCCGAACGGCCTGATGAAACTCAACCTCTCCCGGATTGCGGGCAATCACTTGCCCCATGATGTTTTCAACAAATTGTGTAGCCATACTTATTCCTTTTCTAAATCAACGTTTTTGGTTATTTTTGCACACAACAAGTGCGTTCTTCACGATGTAACAACCAGCCATGCATGCCGATTGACGACTTTTTTGGTCCGAAATAAAAAGGGAACTCTTTACAAATTATAATTTTTACTTATAATACTCACCATCTCCCCAAAAGCAAATAAAGTTCAGTAATAGTAGAAATAAGATTTCGTTATGAACCTCGAAACAGCAAAAATAATTTGTAGTTTGGTGGAATTAAAAAGCTTCTCTCATACCGCCGACTTGCACAGCATCAGCCAGTCCGCCGTCTCCCAGCAGATTGCCCAAATTGAACTTGACCATAAAATCCAGCTTTTTGACAGAAAAAAGAGGCCTATTGAGCTAACCGGTGCAGGAGAAGTGTTTTATCGTGCCTGCAAAGACATCCTCGAACGCTATGACCAAATGGCCAGCGAGCTAACCCAACTTAACCAGTCTTCGTGCAAAATTCGTCTGGCCGCGATTTTCAGTATTGGGATGCATACGCTCCAACCCTATATCAAACGATTTATTTCGATTTATCCCGACATCAATCTGTCGGTGGAATACAGCGACGCCAAAGACATTTATGAAAAACTCCTTCGCGGCAGTATTGATATCGGCGTTGTCGCTATCCCTCGTCGGGATCGCAACTTACAGGTATTGCCTTTTGAAGATGAGCCGCTGATGCTGGTTTGTCCGCCGGAGCATCCCCTGGCAAACTGTACCGAAATCGATATTCATCAGATTCAGAGCGAAAAATTTGTCGCCTTCGCCGTAGATGTCCCAACCCGCTCGCTGATCGATTCCATTCTCGCGCGTTACGGCGTAAATATACGAATAGCGACGGAGTTTGACAACATTGAGACCATCAAACGAGCTATCGAGATCGGTACGGGTATCAGTATCCTTCCCAAATCCTCGCTGCGAACAGAACTGGCCGCCGGATCGCTGAAAGCCATTTCCTTTTCCAATGAAAACTTCTACCGTTCCACTGGAATTATCATCCGAAAAGACCGAACTCTCAGCAAAGCCGCACGGCATCTGATTGACCTGATGCGTAAAGATATTTGAGGCGTATTTTACCATTGACCAGTTCAAAGAGCTGCTTACAATTATGGATACTGAAAATAGTTAAAGGATTTGATATGCTAAGACAATGGATTACCGTACAAGCGATAGGCATTAGCCTCTTTGGGTCGTGTGCTGTCGCACAACACGATAAACAGGGCTGCACTCCTGCGCACACGGCAATAACGCAGCCTGCAGACTCCAACACAATCGATCCCAATAGTCCACTTGGGCAACTGCTGAAAAAAATCAACACCGCAGCAAAAAATCTGAAAAGCTGTCAGGCCGCGATGGACTATCTCTTTATTCAAGAGCCTGAATTGCTGGATAGCCGAACACTTCGCAAGGGGGTGCTGTATTATCAGAAAACCGATAAAGGCTCAAACGTACGAATCAATCTGGATACCGTTAAACAGGACGACGGCGAAGAACAAAAAAAGAAAGAACATTATCTTTTTGACGGCGTCTGGCTGACAAAAATCGATTATAGCCTGCGTCAAATCGACCAATACCAGCAATCGCCCGCCGAGAAACCCGCCGATGTCTTTGAGTACATCAGCCACAATTTTCCGATTGTCGGCTTTACCGGAACAGATACACTGCAAAAACAGTTTGTTATCAGCCTCATTCCACCTAAAGACGAGGAAAAAGGACAGGAACACCTGCTGCTGAAAGTTAAGCCCGATTCCGTCTATAAAGACGATTATGCACAGATCGACCTGTGGATTGACAGCAAGCTCAATTTGCCGATGCGGATGGTTTCACTATCCATCACCGGCGACATTTACGACTTACGGCTGTCGAAGCCCGAAATCAATAAATCGCTGCCGGACAAAATCTTTGTCATCGACGCACCAGGCGATTTTAGCAAAAGCGTAAAAACACTCGACCAAAAAGAAAATGGAAAGGATTCAACATGGCCACAGGAATTGTAATTTACTATACCCGCAGCGGCAACACCAAAACCATGGCCCAAACCATTGCCGACGCGATGAATCAGGCTGGCCTGCCGACTGCGTGCAAAAGTGTTACCGACTGCAAAGTTGCCGATGTGCTTGCCGCAGATGCCATTGTTGTTGGCTCCCCGACCTACTATGGCCGGCCAGCGGCGCCCATCGCGGCATTTTTTGATGAAACCGTCAGCAAACACGGCAAATTGGATGGCAAAGTCGGAGCGGCATTTTCCAGTTCAGCCAACATCGGCGGCGGCAACGAAACAACCATCCTCGAACTGATCAACACGATGCTCATTCACGGTATGATTGTCCAAGGCGACTCACAGGGCGATCATTATGGCCCAGTCTCTATCAGCAAACCCGATGAAAGAGTTATTAGCCAATGCCAAAGACGCGGAAAACGCGTGGCCGAATTGACGACAAAACTGTTCAAATAACAAAAAAACGACTATCTCGATTATCAGCTTGTCAGCCACTTTCGTTTACCCAAAACGCTGCGGTTCAAGTTAAAATGCGCCACTTGAAAAAAACTGAAATTCTTATAGGATTATAGGGCTGAAATACAATTCTTTGGCATCTCAAGTTTGATGCAGCGATTGACGAAGTACTCGTATCGAAAGAAGTTAACAAAATAGAGTAGGAGTTTTTGTGGATTCGAAAAACAAAGATATTCGCACCTTTATTGTCGAGAATTATTTATTCGGCAACGAAACCGGATTAGAAGATCATACGTCATTCACAAAATCAGGCACTATCGACTCTACCGGTATGCTTGAACTGATTCAATACCTCGAAAGAAACCATAAGATAACTATTCAGGATCAGGAGCTGATTCCGGAGAATTTCGATAGCCTTAACAATATTTCGAGATTTCTTGAAAAGAAGCTTCAATGTGCGGAATAGCAGGAATCCTCAACTTTTCCGACTCACCTCATCCGGACCCTATCGTCCTCCAGAAAATGATCGGGGCATTGCAGCATCGAGGTCCGGATGAATCCGGTATTTATTTAGATGATCATATCGGGCTTGCGCAATCACGCCTTAGCATCATTGACCTTTCCGGCGGAGCACAGCCGATGCATAATGAAGATAAAACGCTATGGCTTATCTTTAATGGCGAGATTTTTAACTACAAAGAATTAGTCCCGCAGCTTGTCGACAAAGGTCATCGCTTTTA
>CAZVXR010000352.1:0-1840 GCA_964630865.1 uncultured Pirellulales bacterium
CTAAAACTTAAAACTGATTTTATTTCTTCCTGATCTTCATGGTGAAATTAACAAAGGCCGGAGGCCTAAAATAGAATAGCCGGAGGTGTAAACCCCCGGAACGCCGGAAACAGGAGTTTATTGAATGATCGACATACAAAAAATTCAAACCGAGATTGTTGAACGATTAAAACCGTTACAGCCGGAAAAGATCATTCTTTTCGGTTCGTATGCCGACGGTTCGCCCACAGAGGATAGTGACATCGATTTGTTTTTGGTTAGCCGCGAGTCAGCGGGTGATCCGGCCAGTTATCAATTAAATGCCCGGTTGCAGTTAAGAGACTTGATTTATAAGTATAAAATCGGTTTTGATGTTTTTTGTGCATCGCTGACGTTTTTAGAAAATAGGGAAGACTATTTTTACAAGGTGGATATCTTACAGAAAGGCAAGGTCATTTATGCCCAATAAAACCAGCGCCAAAGAATGGCT
Organism: uncultured Pirellulales bacterium; assembly: GCA_964630865.1. Lineage (GTDB taxonomy): Bacteria > Planctomycetota > Phycisphaerae > Sedimentisphaerales > Anaerohalosphaeraceae > Anaeroglomus. The sequence goes on from CAZVXR010000352.1 coordinate 470, forward strand.
TATCAAGGCTTATCATGATTTAAGTTCCGCCCGGGTGTTGTATGCCGCAAATCATTACACCGATACTATCGGAAATGACTTGCAGCAGGCGATAGAAAAAACATTGAAATCATTTCTGGCGTATGAAAATAAACAGATCAGGAAAACTCACGATTTAATAGAAGTCTCAAGATTAGTTGACGCTTATATTCAATTTTCAGCGTCGGAAAAAGAGATACTGGATATTGCAACTGCCTATTATGCGCAGGATCGGTATCCAGTTCCCAATTTGGCGTTGCCAGCCAGAGACCAGATTAAAAAAGTTCTGGATTTTGCAGAGCAGTTATTGGGTCAGGTCTGTCGGAAATTGGACATAGATAAGCAGGATGTAACAAAATAGCCGTAGGGCATAGCTCTGGGTAGGTGTCAAAAAACCATCAGAGCCCTGTATAGCCTGCCCCCGCGAAGGCGTGGGGGGCGACACAATGTGCGGTTAATAAATGGATTAGAAGCTGTAGGGTGATGGTTGCTTTGTCATTCCCGCGCAGGAATGTCATCCTCGCGAAGGCGGGGGCGGCAATCCAGTTCAGCAGAAAGCTGGCCGCTGCCAACTGTCCGCTCTTTCTCTTGCTAAAACCTAACTGCTAACAGCTAATAGCTTTTTTAAAATATTAATTTGTCATTTTTCAATTTGAAAGTGTCAATTGATTTTCCGGCTCCGCCATTCCCAAAACCTCGGCACATATTAATAAGTGCCGAGGTTTTAGGGACAAGATAAATGATGAAAAAATCCATGGTAATACAAAAAATCCTTAAAATTGCGAAAAAAACAGGGGTTCTTAGGCCTCGCGATCTCGACAGGCACGGCATTGACCGCAGGTATCTCAATTGGATGTATCACCGGGGGATGATAGATCAGGTTGGCCGTGGGCTTTATGAATCCAAAGAGGTTGATCTGACAGAACGGCACTCCCTGGCGGAAGTTTCTGCGTGTGTGCCGAAAGGGGTTGTTTGTCTGCTTTCGGCGCTGGAGTTTCACGGTCTTACCACGCAGCTTCCATCGGAAGTGTGGATTGCCATCGACCGCAAGGCCTGGCTTCCCCAAAAATCTCGTATTCCAATGCGCATCGTCCGGTTTTCTGGACAATCGCTCGATGCGGGAATTCAGCAGCAGCAGATTGAAGGGATATCGGTCAGAATCTACAATCCAGCCAAAACCGTCGCGGACTGTTTTAAGTATCGCAATAAAATAGGCCTGGATGTTGCCATTGAGGCATTGCGGGATTGTTATCGCAAAAAAAAATGTACCATCGATGACCTTTTGCGCTATGCGCGTATTTGCCGTGTTGCCAAAGTGATCAAGCCCTATCTTGAGGCGATCGTATGAGTAAT
>CAZVXR010000353.1:0-7456 GCA_964630865.1 uncultured Pirellulales bacterium
ATTCAAATTCGCCGCCGCGGCGATTGTCTTAATTGCGGCAGTCTTGTCGTTAACACTATTGGATAAAACTGTAACTCCGGCCTATGCACTGGAGCAGACTATGCAAGCATGCCACTCGGTGCGTTTTATTCACATGCGGCAGATCGATCCGAATCATGAAGACGAACCCATTTTAATCTGGGCGGAGTTCTTTGCCGATGGACAGCCAAAATCAATCCGGCTGAATCTTCCGGAATGGAAAGGCGGCGAAGATGGAGCCAAGGAAATCGTCTGGAAAAATGATGCCGCTACGGTATGGCTTAAAAAGAAGAATCTTCTCGTTCGTCTCCCCGAAAAACAAATGGCAGATGAGATTTTGAGAATTGTTCAGGAACAAGATCCGAAAAAATATATGCAAAATCTGGTGGATGCACAAAAAAATGGAAAGGTCGAAATTCAGATTGACCAACCGTCGGATAAAGCCGAACCTATTAGTGTTACTGCTATTCACCTTCCGGATCGTGTTTCAAAACTAATACTATATATTGATCAGTCCACTCAATTACCACTTAAAGGCGAAACCTATACGCTTACGGATGGAAAGTATGTGTTGGAAAATACCGGCGAATTCTATGACTACAATCAGCCGATTGATCCGAAGATGTTCACCTTTGACAATGTACCTAAAGATGTCATGAAAATTGACCAGACAACGCAAAAAGTCGGTTTACCTCAGGGAGCGATGACAAATGATGAGGTGGCTGTGGAAGTTGTCCGCCAGTTCTGGCAGGCAATGATTGACAAAGATTTCGCCAAAGCAAGCCAGATGTACGAAGGGATTCCTGTGGCAATGCTTGAAAAGGCCTTTGCAGATAGCTCAAAAGGAAAACTCCTTGAAATCGTTTCCGTTGGACCCGTTCAGCCGCACTGGATGCCCAAAACCGGAGGAGTCAATGTGCCCTGCACTATCAAAATCGAAAAAGATGGTCAAGTTGTCGAACAAACCTTTGACAAAATCGGCGTCCGGCAGGTTCGCAACCAACCCGGCCTCTGGACGATCTTTGGCGGACTGTAACTTCAACACGGATATCTAACAAGAAGGCCGGTCTCGATCCAGACCGGCTTTTTTTATATCTATAATACATCTTAAATCCCCCTTTGCTTATTGCCGACATTTCCTATCTGTGGTTCAAAGAAAAAACGTTATCGGCCCAAGAGTTATAACACTTGAATACGTAAAGCCACAGGTGTATAATGATGAATTATGTAATTCCTTGATTTGGAAGAAATTGCGTAATCTGAAAAGATAAAGACCGCTCATCCTTAAAATTTTACGATTTATTCGGGGGCTAAAAAATGACCAAACTCTTGCGCAAAATGATGTTTGAATCGCAGGTCTTTTCCGGGATAATGACTGTATCGGTTGGAGTATGGAGTGGGTTATGAGTAGAAGCGGGTTTGTGCTGTTACGGGGGATATCCGTATTACTGTCTTTGATGGCGTGTGGTTATGCGTATGGTGATTCCCCTTGTGATCCACCGGCCTGGTGGGACCATTTCCCCCGGGTAGTCGAGGCTTCCACCTTGGCGGCAGCCCAGACTTACTATGCCACTGTCGCCATGAACGGGGCGGCCACCGATCCCGGCTGGGGCACTTTTGGGCAGCAAGGGTCGCTTAATCCTGCCCGCCTGCAGGAGTTTGCCGCCCAAGGCATTCGCAGTGCCAGCTACAACGAGACCTTTGGCCAGTCCTATTGCTATATCGCCCAGATTGGTCTGCCCTTGCCCGGTCAAGATTTAAACCAGATTCTCTATTCTCACTGGAGCTGGTATTGGTATCTCGGCGGCGGGCCGATTGAGTGGGTAGGAGCAAAAAACTGGTATGATGATGAAACCTTTGCCCGACCCTACACCCGCACCCACAGCCTCTATGGTGGGCCGCCCATGCGCTACCCTGATGGAACCATCGCCACCGGTTACAATGGGCCGAGCAGCGATCCGCGCAACCACCGGGTGTACGATGCCGGTTGCTCTAAAAATATTCTGGGGCAAATCAGCTACGAGCCGGAATACAACGCCATGGTGAACGCCATCAACCCGGCCACCGGCCAACCGTATGGGCCGTTGACAGGTCTGCTCTACATCCCGGCGGACAACAAGTACACCGGTATGATAATGTTCCACAAGGATACCGCCTGTCCCCACTGGAATGATTACACCTATGCCTCCACATATCAGGCGGTGCGTGAGGTGGGCTTGCAAGCATCTTGGACTGACAACTTCGGAGATTGGGACAGTTTCAACCGGCGGCCGGTGGAGCGAGGCTTTGGTGACTGGTCGGTGGTGCGGTTCCGCGATTATCTGGCGGCTCATTTCACCCCGGCCCAACTTACCACGATGGGTGTGACCAATCTGGCGACCTTTGACATCCGCGAGAAGCTCAAACAGATTGCCGCCGGCTGGGGATGGGATGGCGTCAATCTGAACCACTCGGTCTGGGAATCGGTTCAATGGCAGAATGAACCCCTCTGGCTGACCTACACCATTTACAAACGCCAGATCGGCACTGAGGCCCTGGCCGAATACTACCACACCATGAAGCAGGCGGCTCAGGACGGGGGACTGGCCGAGGACTTTTTGATCATGGGCAACGACTCGGACACCATCGGCTGGGGACGCGGCTTGCCGGACCTGGTCTGCACGGAACTCACCGTCAACTGGAATCTGATCAGCGGCCCGCGCGGGTTCATGCTACCTCCTGTGGGAAGGCTGGCCCCCTGCTACAAAGCCACCCGTGAAAGCGCCCGCAGCCATTACATTTCGCTATGGCTGTACAACTCCGGCGCGGAAACCGTCTGCACCAACCCCAACCTGTGCTGGACGCTGTTTTCGGAGATGCTGGCCAATCACGCCCTGCCGAAATTTGATGAATCCGACCCCGACGGGCAGCGTTATTTCGGCACCCAGGCCCTGCGCAGCGAGTTTCTGAGTTTTGTCGCCGACCATGAAGCCGATTTTGACCTGCGTCGACCGCTTGACGATGTGGGGATTCTCTATTCCACCTCGACCAATCTGCATGAACGCCTGCCTGGTAATATCAATGGCTTTGATGACACCCGTGGGCAGCTGCATCTTTATGCCCTCTGGGGCTGGGGTACTGCACTGGGTGAAATGCAATATCAATACCGGATGATTCCTGATTGGAAACTTACAGCCGAAGCCCTCAGCGGCCTGAAGGTTTTGATTGTGCCCGAAGCCGAGGTTTTTGACGCCAATGAGGTCAACACCCTCATCACCCCCTGGGTTCAAAACGGCGGGCTGCTCCTGGTCACCGGCATCAGCGGCAACCGTAGCGGTGAAAATGGCAACTTCGCCGTTTATCCGGGCGGTTACAGTTTTCAAACGCTGACCACCATTACCAATAAGAACACCGCTCCTTCGCAGTTGCTCCGCAGCGTCGGCAATGGCCGTGTGCTCTACGTGCGGGATAACATCGGTCTAACCTTCTATCAGAACGATGCGGCCCTTCGCGAAATCCTGCGTTCACAAATGGCTGTTTATATGCAATCGCTTCTCCAGGGCCGCGGACCGACGGTGGTCACGCCCGGCAATGGTTGCAATAGCCACGTCGGGATCACCGTCTTTGAAGATCAGTGCGCCGGAAAGTTATTCGCCGATGTGATTAACTACAATATTACCGTTGCCAACGATATCAAAACACCGACGGCTGAATTGGTGTTCACGGTGCAAAAACCGTATTGGCTTTTGAATAAGCCGTACACCGCCCGAGTGATATCCCCCACGACGGCTCCGGCGCTAACGGTGGTTTCCCCAACCTCTGCCACCTTGGAGGTGCATTTGGGATCCGTGTTGCATTATGCCAGTGTGGTCCTGGAAGCAGAACTTTCGCCTGATATCAACCGCGACCAACGCATCAATCTGGGCGACTTTGCCCTTCTTTCTGGTCAATGGGGTGTTGATGACACCTGTTACGCCCCTAACAACTGGTGCCAGGGCACAGACCTCAACCGCAACCATACCCCCGATCTGGCCGACCTGGTGATCCTGGGGGAATTCTGGCTGACCACAACACCTTGACAGAAATCTTTTCGACCCTGATAACAAGACGGGTGGCCTGCCCATGTCGTTTGCATGGGCAGGTTCTGTTGAGGGCATGCATAACCCGAAATTTCTCCCCCATAAAACCACAAAATCAGGCTTTGCAGAAAACATCCCTTTTTCCGGCCCCGAAGGGGTCATGCCAAAATAGCCGGGGGTGGAAACCCCCGGAAAAGGAGATTCACCCCTCCCAAGCCCCGAAGGGGCGACACAAAATGCAAACTTTTTCCTTGACCTGTTCGGCGTATGTTCGTACAATATAGAAAGGTGCAGGAGACAAATCCAGCACAAAAGGACGAGGCAGGTCGGGAGACGCCTTCAAGCGAAGCTTGTGGGTGCTTTGAGTTATTATACTTGAATCTGCTTTCGGAAATAGAAGGAAAACCAGAGCGAAAAAAGGAGGAATACAGGAATGAAGGAATATAAAAAAACAAAACGAACCCATTTTCAAGGTAGCCGAAGCTTCCAGCTTCGCATGAAAATCCATCGCCTCCGGCGATTCCTTGATTTTGATTTTTGCTCTTTGATTTTTGATATGATTTTATCAAAACGAACCCAATTTCCCCATTTTTCAACCAAAAATCGACGTCACCAAAATCTGTATACCTGTATACCTGTTTCGTCAAAACGAACCCATTTTCGGCCAGGGGGTACGGGGTGAGTGAATGCACAGGGGACGGTTGTCTGTTAGCTGCGGTTGGCTTTTTCCCAGTTTTCTTCAGCTTCGGGTTTTCGGATATACAGAGGGATCAGTGTATTCGGGTCGTCAAATTGTCCGCATAATGCCTTTGCTCTGGCACGATGCCAGACGGATTGGGCGGCGGCGGGCCAGAGGGATTTGTCGAGAATGACGGTATTGGGAGACTCGAACTGGCTTTGGTAATAAAGCAATCCCTCACCGAGCAGGTGGAGTTTGGGTTCGTTTTGGGCGAATTGCTCCAGAAAGTCGGCGGGCTTAATCAGCATGTCGTCGGTCAGGCGAGTCAGGCGGTTGTTGGCCCATTCAAAAAGAGCAATGTAGAAAAACCCTCTTTTTGCATCGAGAATGGGTGCTATACGGCAATAATCCGTATTATTGTTCTTGATATACTCCAATGCGTTATATGAAATGGTCTCAAGGGTGTCTACGGCAACGATTTGAACATTTGCCGCGAGAGAAGCCATCTTTGCCAGCGTTACCGCAATGCGGATTCCTGTAAAACTGCCGGGGCCTTTGGGGATATAAATGTGATTGATATGTTCGGGTAAAAGATGGTGTTTGGCGAGAATCTGTTTCATGGCAGGCAGAAGTTCTGAGCTGTTCTTTTGAAAGCCGGACAGGGCGGTTTGGGTGACAATTGAATCCCCAATGCCCAGAGCGACCGAGCCGGTTCTGCCGCTGGTTTCGATAGCCAGACTGATAATGGGGTTATCCGGCGAGTTTGGCCTATTGTTTTTTGTGAATGGAGGCGTCAAAAGTCCTGTTTCCTGTAAATATATCTTTTTGTGACGGGGAATATAACGACACGAAGCCACAAAAACAAGTAATTTGTGGGTGTTTGGGAAGTTTTTTCGCTTGCAATACTAATATAATGCTTATACACTTACAGCACAACCTTAGTGGTGTGGGATAAATTATTCCCTATTGTTTGGGTTGGCGGGTATTGTGGATTTATTGAATTAATAATATTAGTTATTGGAGGTTTCTGGTGAGTACGCACTTATTTTTTTGGGTACGTCGAGCCGGTATAGCTGGAGTTTTTCTGGCGATGCTGGTGTTTGTTCTGGCTGGGGGTCATCAGGTTTGTGCTGCCGCCGCGTCCGAAACGCTGGTTAAGCAGCAAAAAGCCGATGTCGCCTTAAGCGTGGTGCAGGAGTACATCAAGCGGGGCTTATACCCTCAGGCTCAGGTCAATCTGGTAACCCTCGAAAAGGATTATGGGGTTTATCTCAGCGAGGCGCAGAAGCAGAAAGTCACAGAACTGGCTTCCAGCGTTCAAACGGCGATTACGGAGCGCGAAAAAATCGCTGCGATCATGAAACAGGTCGATGAATGTACGGCCAAGGGCGATAATGCTGAGGCACAAAAACTGCTGATGCAGGTTCAGGCCAATCCCTATACCAACGAGATGGAAAAGAAGATCGTTGCTGCCAGTCTTGAAAAGGTTAATAGCGATCTGGCCGCGGCAGAAAAAGCACAGCAGGCTATTGAGCAGACCGCTTCGCCGGTGGAGGAGGTAGCATCGATTGAAGTGATCGCTGATTCCAACACTCCGACTGCCGAACAGCCCGTAGCCCCAGTCCCGGCGCCGGCGGAAATCAAGGTTGAAGTGGTCGAATCGGTTCCCGCGGCGGGTGAGCCGAATACCGCGGCATCTGCGGGGCAGGAAAGCTCCTATCTGACCGAAGTGAAGCGAAAACGCGCGGTGCAGATTAGCTATACCAAAGCGGTTGTAACCGAAGCGCTGAGTAAATCAGATCAATCGCTTGCCAAGAATGATTTTGAAGCCGCACGGACATCGCTCCGTAACGCATCGTCCACGCTGGAGCATAACCGTCTGCTGCTGGCAGACGACTACGCGGTATTGAAAAAGCAGTTGACAGAGAAGGAAGAATTCGTCGGAACGGAAGAAAAACGAACCTTGGGCGAGCAGGCGTCGCAAAAGCAGATTGAAGCGGAAAAGATTACCCAGGAAGTTCGGCAAACGATGGATTCGCAGCGGGCTCAGGCGGTCAGCGACTATATGAGTCGGGCGCTGGCGTTTGAGGCTGAGGAACGGTATGAAGAAGCTCTCGGACAGATTGATCAACTGCTGTCAATTGATCCGCATCATCGGGAGGCGTTGATTAAGAAGAGGACTCTCGAAAATACGGTTCGATGGGTCGAGCAGCTTCGGATTAAAAAGGAAGCTGAAAAAGAAGAGATGAATACGATTATGTATGCGGCAAATCAGTCGATTCCGTATTCTAAAGAAATCAACTATCCGCGTAATTGGAGAGAGATTTCTGAGCGTCGTGACAAGCTGAAAGAAGAACTGAAAAGTCCCGCGGATGCGGTGATTACTAAGCTTTTGGAACAGACTGTGAATTTGACGGCGCTGACTCCGGAAACCACACTGGAAGAAGCGATTGTAATTATGCAAAACTCGGTCGATCCTCCGCTGTCGATTGTGGTGTTTTGGAAAGACCTGGCTGATAACGCTTTTATCGAAAAAACGACACCGATCAATATCGATGGTCAGGCGCTGACGGCGATTCCGCTGGGTGTGGGTCTAACTCGCGTTCTTGAAGCGGTTAGTTCTGGCGGGATGGCAAAGCTTGGCTATGTAAAAGAGTATGGCGTTATTACCGTTGCTACGGAAGAAACGCTGCCTTCGAGT